>NZLE01000035.1 GCA_002692605.1 Opitutia bacterium | reverse complement strand
TGAGCAGCGGGTGTTTCCGAATCGGGTGTCCACTCCTCACCCCGCCAATCCGTCAGTCGGGCCGGAGGTTTTTCCGTTAATCCTTCCCACCAAACGTCCCCATCCTCCGTAAGGGCAACGTTCGTAAAGAGCGTATTGGCCTTCATCGATTCCATTGCATTGGGATTGGTTTCCCAGGAGGTTCCCGGAGCAACTCCAAAAAAACCGGCTTCGGGGTTAATTGCCCGAAGCATACCNTTGTCGTCCGGCTTCAACCAGGCAATGTCATCACCAACCGTCGAAACTTTCCAGTTCTCCATCGATTTCGGCGGTATCAACATGGCCATGTTCGTTTTGCCACAAGCGCTCGGGAAAGCACCCGCGACGTAAGTCTTGTCACCCTGCGGACTTTCCACTCCCAAAATCAGCATATGCTCGGCCAACCATTGGCTGTCCCGGGCCATACAGGAAGCAATTCTCAAAGCAAGGCACTTTTTTCCAAGCAAAGCGTTTCCGCCATACCCACTTCCATAGGAAACAATGGTTCGCTGCTCGGGAAAATGAACGATATNGGTGTTCTCCGGATCACATGGCCAGGCAACTTCCTCCACACCCTNCTTTAAGGGATAACCGACGGAATGAAGGCAAGGCACGAAAAAATCTTTTTCTCCCAACAGATCAAGAACGCCCTTACCCATGCGGGTCATGATTCTCATATTGAGGACGGCGTAAGGAGAATCCGTTACCTGTACCCCATACTGAGAAATGGAAGACCCCAAGGGACCCATGCAAAATGGGATCACGTACATGACCCTTCCTTCCATGCAACCTTTGAAAAGCCTTTTCAAGCGAGCCCTCATTTTNCTGGGTTCCTCCCAATTNTTGGTCGGTCCGGCGTCATCCTTACCGTAACTGCAGATAAAGGTTCGACTTTCCACCCGAGCGACGTCTCTCGGATCCGAACGCACGAGATAACTATTGGGCCTTTTATCCTGATCAAGTTTGATCATGGAGCCTTGCCTTACCATCAGCCTGCANAGTTTGTCCGCCTCGGCTTTGGTTCCGTCACACCAATGGACTTCCTTNGGGGCGCACATTTCCACCATCTTGTCCAACCACTTNAGCAAAGCGACGTTTTGGGTTTTCGTTCGATCGTAACTTAGTTTGGCTTTTTCCATGTTCAAGTCCCTCGGTAGCGATCAGCGATAAGATAGTCAAACATTCCTCATGATTTGTTCCGTACAATCAAATAAAGCGAAGGTTTTGCAAATCAAGTTTGCCAATCGGTCTCACAATAATTAGCTCATAGGAAGCCAATGTCCAAGAATTCGAAAAAAACAAGAAATGCCGTTCTGGCCTTTGAAGACGGAAGCGTTTTCAAAGGATTTGCCTTTGGTGAGACCACCACCGTTGTGGGGGAAGCCGTCTTCAACACAGGAATGACCGGTTATCAGGAAACTCTNACCGACCCATCCTATTTCGGACAAATCGTGACCATGACCACTCCGCAAATCGGAAATTATGGGGTGAATCCAAAGGACGAAGAATCCGATGGTCCGAAAGTCGCAGGCTTCGTGGTGCGCGAACTCAGTCCGGTCGTCAGCAATTGGAGAGCCTCCGAGAGTTTGGATGACTACCTCAAGAAAAACTCGATTCCTGGTATTCAAGGAGTGGATACCCGCGCCATAACCAAACGGATTCGCGTTCACGGGGCCCTCAAGGCTTGTTTGTCCACGGAGGGGATTTCCAAGGAAGAGGCTTTGGAAAAAGCCAAGGGGTGGGAAGGAATCGTAGGCAAGGATTTCGTCAAGGAGGTCACCTGNCGGGAAACCCTGATTTGGGATAAATCGGGTGAGAACAGCAAACCATTTACCGTCGAGGGAACGAATCTCGCTCAGAATCAAATTGATCCAAGGAAATCCTATCGCCTGGTCGCCTTTGATTACGGAGCCAAACGAGCCATTTTCAATAATTTGAGAAAACATGGCTTTGAAGTCATCGTACTTCCAGCCGATGCCAGTTCCGACGATGCGCGATCTCATAAGCCGGATGGCATCTTTCTTTCAAACGGGCCCGGGGATCCTTCCGCCTTGGACTATGCCCACGAAACGGTCAGATCCCTGATTNCCGACTATCCGATCTTTGGCATCTGTCTCGGGCATCAGATTTTGACTCACGCCATTGGCGCCTCAACCTACAAGCTCAAGTTCGGTCATCGAGGCGGTAACCAGCCCGTCAAAAACGTCGAGAGCGAAAGAGTTTCCATAACCTCGCAAAACCATGGATTTGCCTCCGACAAGGAAAAGCTGGAGGAAATGGGCGCCGTGGTTACGGAATACAACTTAAACGACAACACCGTCTCTGGGTTAAGGCTCAAAGACCGTCCGGTTTTCTCGGTTCAGTACCACCCCGAGGCGTCNCCCGGTCCGAATGACGCCAATCACCTATTCGAAGCTTTTCATAAGCTGGTTGCGGAAACCAAAAAAACTTAGTCTTCCCCGGAAAAGTTCCCTCATGGCTTGTGGTTTTCATTACGATTCATTCCTGAAGAACCATGACCCGGGAGCGGCGCATCCCGAACGGAGCAATCGAGCGAGTTTCGTTTACCGGGAACTCGAAAAATCAGGCCTTCTGGATAAGACCCTGNCCTTGNAAACTCTTTCCTGTGAAATTGCCCATCTCGAAAGAGTTCACAGCCCTCATTATCTCAGACAAGTTCAAAAGGAAATCGAAGAGGGCAAGAGTACGCTGAGCACCGGTGACACGAACGTATCATCGGACTCTTGGAAGGTCGCCTTGCGCGCCACCGGCGGCTCTCTTCTTGCGGTTGATCACGTTTTGGGCAACTTGGGAAGNCATGCCTTTTGCTTGACCCGTCCGCCCGGTCATCACGCCACTCCGACCAAGGGGATGGGTTTTTGCATCTTCAATCACGCAGCCGTTGCCGCCCGATACGCTCAGCAAAAACATGGGATTGGAAAAGTTCTTATCGTTGATTGGGACGTCCACCATGGGAACGGCACCCAAGACGTTTTCTATGACGACGATTCGGTCTTCTTTCTGAGCACTCACCAGGCCCCTTGGTATCCCGGAACGGGTGGGGCGGAGGAAACCGGGACAGGCAAAGGCTTGGGNCATACNCTCAACTGCCCTTTCCCCGCTGGCGCGGGCAGGAAAGAAATACTCGAAATGGCCTTTGGAGAGAAGCTAGTCTCCAAGATGAATGCATTCAGACCGGAACTGATCATCGTCTCCGCGGGATTCGATTCAAGAAAGGGTGATCCGCTCGGCCANTTCCAATTGGTCGATGAAGATTTTTTTGATCTTACTGAGTTGGTTGGGGACTTGGCCAAGGAATATAGCGATGGACGAGTGGTTTCGATTCTTGAAGGCGGATATGACCTCAGCGGGCTGTCCAAGTCGGTTCTTTCCCACTTGCAGGCCTTGATCGAATAAGCAGGCCTGAGGAATCATCAAAAAAATTCTCAAAAATTGGACAAAAGCCGAATGTTGCTCTATAGTAGGTTAACGAAAGATTAACCAGTCGAAATTCTGCTCCTTCACCAAATTATCAAAACTACTACCCGCAAAAGGAAGGATTTGCAGGCCGTAGACCGTATCTTTTGAAAGCGCCATAATCATGGCGCTTTTTTTTGCGTGAATTCGCTTTTCGAAGCATTCCTCGCCTTGACTCGAATTCAAGGAAGACTTAAACCCTTTGATTATGCTTCGCGGAATCTCACCACTACTCAGTCCTAGCCTTTTGGAAACTCTTTACCGCATGGGTCACCATGACGAAATCGTTTTTGGGGATGCCCATTTTCCCGGAGAGAGTTGTAACGACAACATCATTCGGGCAGACGGTCTCGGAATCAATGACCTACTCGATGCCATTCTCCCATTGTTCGTCCTGGATCACGTCATGGAGCAACCCGTAATGATGATGGGACCCTTGCCGGAGGACAAAGCCAATACGGAAATCGCGTCCGCTTACCAGAAGGTGCACGATGGGTATGCTGAAATCGTTCAAGCGCACTACCCCGACACCGCACCCATCGCTCAAGTGGACAAATACGATTTTTACGATCGTACCAAAAAGGCGTTCGCGGTGGTTATGACCGGCGACGTCAGAATTTATGCAAACCTGATTCTCGCCAAGGGAGTCACCACTTGGTAGACTGAGAAAGAATGCTTCGAGGGTCTATCCCCTCGATTTTCCTCCAGACAGGTTGATCGTCGTTCCATGCAAGTAGGAGGCTCTTTCGGATACCAAGAACACCACAAGATCGGCAACTTCGGAAAGCTTTCCACTTCGGCCCAAGGGAATCGATGAAGTGCTTCCGTATTTGGCGCGCAGATCTTCAACGGAGATTCCTCTGGTATAGGCAAGCGAAGCCTCGTATGATTCGCTCCTCATGCCCGTGGTTTCCATAATTCCGGGAGCGACTCCAACGATGCGAATTCCTTGGTCTCCGAGCTCCTTTGCCCAGGAACGCGTCATATTTTGATTGGCTGCCTTCGTCGCGGCATAAACGCTTTGGCCTTCGCTACCCTCCAGCCCGGACTCGGATGACATATTGATCAGAACGCCCCCCCTTCCACTCGCCAACATCTGACGAGCGGCTGCCTGGGCGCAGAGAAACTGACCTTTTACGTTAACTGCAAAGACCTTGTCCCAGATCTCTTCGGTCAGCTCTTCCTTGCCTGCGGGATCCACCAGCAATCGGGGTACGTTGATGCCTGCATTATTCACCAGAGCGTCCACCGTTCCCCACTTTTGCACGGTCGCCTCGATAAGGGCATCCACATCCTTTTTGGAAGTTACGTCACACTTGTAAAAATCAGCTTGTCCGGAACCATCGGAATGCGCCTCCTCCACCGCCCGGAAGCCCGCTTCCTCGGAAAAATCGGCGATCATGACCTGCGCTCCAACTTCGACCAAACCTTTGACCACCGCCAAACCAATGCCTGCCGCCCCTCCGGTTACAACTACGACCTTATTCTCCAAATTCGTCCAACTCATGGCTCACTCCTGTCTTTTGCAATTATCATTCAAGAAAGATTCAAGGGATAAGGAACTCCATATCCTCGATATAGGGCCTCTTCGACTTCCCGCGACCAGGTTTCCTGATTCTCGGCCAAGACTTGAGCCGCCTCAGTCAAAGCCGACTTGGCTTCGGAAGATGCGCTTTCCGCGGCAGCCCGGAAGGCGCTGGAGCTGGTTTCAACAAAGGGCAAGTCGGGCAGTTCGGTAAAGGCGAAAAAGGATCCGAATGGTTGGTCTCGTTCAACCTCACTCATCATGGTGGTCACCGACCGCAACCCACAAACTCCCTTGACCATCCAGTCGAAACTCACCGGATTGGAAGCTTGTTCGATCATGTCATCCGAATGGGGTTCCGAAGTGTTGGTCATATGCCAAGGAACGTTGGAACCGCAAATTTGATGTCTGGAAACGTAGTGGGCTTGTCTAGAACGGATTGGGACAACAACCTCACCATCCACGAAATTGACGGCTGCGGAACGTGCGAGCCTGGATTCCCAGAATTCATAGGCTTGGGCCGCTTCCTCCCCTGTGCCTGCAATAAACAGATCGGTGACAAGATCATCCTCTGACAAAGCTTCATGCCCTTGACTAAGTTCGGTGGAGCCGGATCGAAAAACCGGAGTACCCGAAGGAATCAAATCGAGATAGGCCTGCTCTCGCTCGCTCCCCTCCTCAAATCCGACCAAGCCAACCTTGGGTTCCCGGGCAAGTCCACGGAAACGATTTGGGTCATTGGGAGCGAGATTATGATGCATCGCCTCGAATTGGGCTTCGGCTTCCTCCTTATGGGAACCGAATCGCTGAGCTTGCGAAACTGGCATTCGAATGAGCAAGTCAGGATCCACTGCTCCCGCATAACTGTTCAAATTCCCACCTTCGGCAAGGATCGCGACGGCCTGATCATAAGTTTCCTTGGATGCGTAATTGGTCCAGACCACCTCGGATTTTCCATATTCCGTGAGTTTGTCGATAATGTCGGGATCCTTACGGTCGATAAGAACCACTCTTGTTCCCCGAGCCCGCAAGTCCTCAACCAAAGCGTAGGAATCCATTTCATCCAGCTTGGCTTGGGAACCGGTTACGTAAACCACGCAAGGAAGCTGATCATCCGGAACCGAAGCCACAATGGTCAGGTTGATCATTGCCATGCGAGCCGTTCCCGAAAGATAAGTGACAATGGACCGGGGCGGGACACCGTATCGAAACCGCCCATCCGCATCCAGAGTGAAGATGTTCTTGTTGGTCCCGTAGTTGCAGGCGAAGGGTTCGGCATGAGCCAGTGAAATCAGACTGGTATCCGTTTTGGGAACTGCCTTATTGAAGAGGTTTCCGAATCCTTGGGACTTCACGAATTCGGAGGCCTTGCCGGGTACGGTATTGAATTGCCGCAACCCTCCCAGATAACGATAGGAATAGCCCAAGGCAGCGAGAACTCCCGATTTTTCAGGTTCGAAACTCTGGGGATCAATCGGTTCGCTGGCATGCCCCGGAGTCACAACGACCAAGTCACCCGACTGCAAATGAGACTCTTCGGGAGCGTCCAGAACCAGTTGTAGGGTTTCGTGACCCAAGGCAACCTGATCGGTTCCGGAGGGGACTCTTGCATGACCGTCGAATTGACGAATTGCTTTTGCATCCGAAGCGCAGCGACAGTTTCCGAAACTCGCGAGCAGAAAGTTTTTTCCGTCAAAGCAATCCTTGGGCAATTCATCGGTCTTCAGTTCAATCTGATCCGGACCAGTCAAATAAATGCCCTGATGGGGGGCACGGGCCAATTCCCTCAGTTGGGAAACTCGAGCCTGCGCGGAAAAGGTTTGGGAGGCGCTCATAATCAAAGTGTCACTCGGGCATGAAAGTTTCTCGGGATTGCTCAAATGCCCGCTCGTTGCCTTTTCAATAACTCACCCGTAGTCGGGTTGGTGCTCAATTGATGGCCCGGCAAGGGCATGATTCTTTCGTGAACCGCATCCACGATCCATTCAGGCTGCGGAAAGAAATCGGATTCGACCTCGGCGCACGGAGTGATCCAATTTCGCGAACCCACGACCACGGGGGGAGCATCCAATTCGTCAAAGGCGAGCTGACTGAGGTTCGATGCGATGTCATGCATAACCGAACCACGCTCGCAGGCATCCGAAGAGAGGACGACCTTACCGGTCTTGCGGACCGATTCGATGAGCGGGTCGTAATCCAGGGGATTGATCGATCGACAATCGAAGAAATCAACCGTGAGTCCGTACTTTTGCTCCAAAACGTCCGCCGCCTCTAGCGCTCGATACATGGTCGCTCCGACCGTTATCATGGTCAGGTCCTTCCCCACCCTTCTTTGAGCGGGCGGGCCAAAGGGAATCTCATAGTAGTCCGCAGGAACCTCCTTTTCAAAAAGCTCCCCAATGTCGTAAAGCCTTTGGCTTTCGAAGAAAATCACCGGGTCACTGCCGGCCAGAGCGGTGTTGAGCATTCCCTTGGCATCATAAGGAGTGGAAGGAAAAACAACCTGTAATCCGGGAATGTGACTGACAATGGCGCTCCAATCCTGAGAATGCTGAGCGCCGTATTTCGAGCCTACCGAAACACGCAAGACAACCGGCATTTCCAGAATGCAGGCAGACATGCTTTGCCACTTTGCCAATTGGTTGAAGATTTCATCTCCCGCCCTCCCCATGAAGTCACAGTACATCAATTCAACCAAAGCCCGACCGCCCTCAAGAGCGTATCCAACCGCGCTCCCCACGATCGCCGCCTCGGAAATCGGAGAGTTGAAAAGGCGGTGATAGGGAAGAGACTCGGTCAAGCCGCGATAACAGGCAAAAGCCCCACCCCAATCCCGGTTTTCCTCTCCATAAGCGACAAGGGTCGAGTCATTCTGAAAGCGATGGAAGGCGGCTTCGAAAATTGCGTCGCGGTATTGAAAGACCTTGTTTTTGGATACCGGCTTTCCGTCGATGACGCCCGCTCGGGACTTTTTTGCCAAAGCTTGCACACGGGGGTTTTCCTCGGCTTTTAGAATCAATTCGGGTGTACGCTCCGGATCATAATTCTCGACTTTTCTCTTGGAGAACATGAGTCCACCGATTTTTTCGGAAGCCAGACGTGGGGACACTTCGAGATCCGAAGCCAGACGATACGCCTGAGTCATTGCCTTGGTCACGTCCGCCTGCCTTTGATCGATCCCCTCCTCCGAAAGCATCCCGCCGTCCATCAGTTCCTTTGCATAGGCATGAAGAGGGTCAATGGCTTGCCAAGCGTCAATCTCTTCCTTCAATCGATAAGAGGACGCATCGGAAGGCGAGTGCCCGGAATAGCGATATGTGATGGTTTCGAGCAGGACCGGTCCGTCACCATTCTCAATCAAAGCCTTCTTCCGCTTGATGGCATCAACCACCGCAAGAGGGTTGTATCCGTCCACTCGCTCGGCATGCATGGATTCGGGGTTCACCCCCGCTCCGACTCGGGCAAGATAATCGAAAGCCATGGTTTCCCCGGCGGTCTGGCCCCCCATGCCATAAAAATTGTTCATGAAGTTGAAGATGATCGGAAGACCGCCTCTCATTGTCTCATCCCACAACTCTCTGAACTGTCTCATGGAAGCGAAATTCATCGCTTCCCAAGTCGGTCCGCAGCCCATGGAAGCGTCTCCCACGTTGGAAATTACGATTCCACTCTTACGGTTCACCTTTTTGAAAAGCGCCGCTCCCATGGCAATGTCCGCGGATCCGCCAACGATGGCGTTGTTGGGAAGAATTCCAAACGGAGGGAAAAACGCATGCATCGATCCGCCCAAGCCACGATTGAATCCGTTCTCTCGTCCGAAAATTTCGGCAAGAGCTCCGTATAGGAGAAAGTTCCTCGCTAGATCCTTGACGTCTCTCGAATCTTCCTTTTCGACGATTCGAAAACAGTCCCCTCCGAGGAAATTTTTCATAATCTCCAAAAGCGCATCATCATCAAGCTTGCGTATCGAAGACATACCCTTGGCGAGAATTTCTCCATGGGAGCGGTGAGAACCGAGGATATGATCGTCCACGTCCAGCAGAAATGCCTGACCGACTGCGGATGCTTCCTGACCGATGGAAAGGTGAGCCGGACCTTTGTGATCATACTCGATCCCCTCATAGGAGCCTTGCGTCTTGATACTCTGAAGCATGCTTTCGAATTCTCGTATCAGGAGCATATCCTCGTACATCCCGACCAGGGCGTCGGCTCCATAGGCCTCCTTTTCCTTGGCCAGATCCTGTTGGTATTGATTAAGGGGAATTTCGGCAAATGGAATGCTTCCGGCTTTGCGTTCTTCCGCAGGTTCTACGATTTGTGACTTTGGCATGACGAATTGAAAAGTTTGAGATTGGGCAAGTGCGTTAACGAACGGCCATAAAGACGTCCTTCATGATTTCGGAAGTGGTGGGATGTGGAAAAACGATTTCTTCGATTTCATCTTCCCTCAATTCGGTTTCCAACATTGCGGTGGCGCCGAAGATCATTTCGGAACAGGCTCCACCAACCATATGAACGCCGAGCAGTCGTCTCGTTTCCGCTTCCAGCACAACCTTGCATAGTCCGGCTTCGTCCGGGTTTTCGGCAAGATAACGGGCATTGATTTTCATGGGAATGCGACCAACCTTGACCTTCAAACCCTTGGCCTCGGCCTCCTCCTTGGTCAAGCCCACGACCGCCACTTCAGGGCTGGTATACACCACGGCGGGCATCTTGTCGAAACGCATATGGTCGACTCGTCCGTTCAGGTTATTGACCACGACTTCGGCCATACGGCTCGCCGAATGAGCCAACCAGGCCTGTCCGGTAACGTCTCCTGCAGCCCACAAACCGGGAACGTTCGTGGCTCCCTTGTCATTCACGCGGACTCCCCGGGCATCAAAATCCAACCCCAGATCCTCCAGTCCCAAATCCGAAACGTTGGGCTTGCGACCGGTGGCTACGAGCACCAAATCACCGTCCACGCTTCCACTGCCTTCGGAGTTTGCGTACTTGACCGAGTTGGGCTCGATGGATTCGACTGTGGTGTTCAATTTGAACTCCACTCCCTTGCCGGTGAGCTCCTCACGGAGAACCGCGGCCACGTCCTTATCCAAATTAGGACAGATCTCGGACATTGCCTCCAGCACCGTAACCGGAACGCCAACCGATGCGTACATGCAGGCAAATTCACAGCCGATCACGCCTCCACCGACAATGATCAATCGATCGGGGAGGTTTTCACGGTTGAGGATGCCGGTGGAATCGACGACCTGTTCGGAATCAATCCCCGGAATCGGAGGTTTGGCCGGAGAGGATCCGGTACAAAGCAAAACGTTATCGGCTTCATGAGTTTCTCCATTCACCGAGATTTTAAGCCCGGGCAGCAGACGGGCATCGCCCTCGATGACCTCGACCTTGTATTTTTTCATCAAACCTGCAATCCCGTCCCGCATGCGATCCATGACTTGATTCTTATGAGCATGGGCCTTGGGGAAATCGAAGCTCAAGCCCTCCACCTCCACGCCGAAAATCGAACCATGCTTGGCATGGTGATAGGTCTTCGCTGCCTGAAGGAGGGTTTTGGATGGCACGCATCCTTCGTTCAGACAGACCCCTCCGAGCTTTTTCTTTTCCACCAGTAGGGTCTTCAAACCCGCGGCGGCGGCTTTCTTGGCGGCGACGTACCCGGCGGGGCCGGCCCCAATGACTGCAAAATCATATTTCATTCTTTATGCTTCTTCTATGGTTTTTGAAAGTTCTTCCCCGGGATTTTGCTCGAGGTGTGAAACGAAGGTTTGCAAGAATCGAGCGGCAGGAGCGCCGTCAATCGCCTGATGATCAATCGTCAGACTCAGCGGAAGAAAATCCGCATAGACCACCTCGCCCGATTCCAGCCTTTTGGGCTTAAGCGTAATCCCTCCCACGCCAAGAATGGCCACCTCCGGAGCGTTCAATACCGGGGTGAAGGTCTCGACTCCAAGCATACCCAAGTTGGTCAGGGTGAAGGAACCACCGCTCAGATCATCCGGCGATATCGTTCCCTCACGGCAGGCAATGGCCACTTTCTTGATGGAGGAAGACAGATCGTCAAGGGAAAGATCGGAAGCGTCTCGAACCACGGGAACCAGGAGTCCCTTGGGGGTATCCACAGCCACGCCCAAGTGAACTTTTTCAAAGGTTGCGATCCGGTCTCCCAAAAAATGGGCATTCATCTGCGGGTGGGAGGACAGGGCTTGGATTATGCCATGGGCAATCAGGTCGTTCAGGGAAACCTTGGCTTTTCCCTCCTCCTGCCTTTGTTTGCGGAAGGCCTGAGCGGCGGTCAGTTCGAAGGAAGCGTGCAAGGTAAGCTGAGCGGTCGATTGCAAGGATTGCATCATCCGTTCGGCAATGACCTTGCGAATGCCTTTGACCGGTTGAATTTCGGCCCCCTCAATCGCACCCGGTTGTTTCATGTCCGAAGCCAGCGCCATTCCAGCAAGACCACTGCCTCGACGAGGTGGCTCCAATCCCTCTTCGCGAGCCCGAACCGCGGCGCTCGCGCTCAAACGGGGGCGACCGAGGCGAGCGGCTTCAACGTCTCGTTCGATCACTCGACCGCCGGGACCGCTTCCCTCCAAGGTTTCGGGATCAATTCCGTGCCTCATGGCGACCTTTCGGGCTCGTGGGCTGATTCCCGCTCCGGATCCCGCAGATGCGAAATGCGATGGTTCGGAGTTTGTGACTTCCGTTGCGGGGCCGGGAGGGTTCGCGGGGCCGGGACTCGAAGAAGGTTCCGGGTCCGCGGCGGGTGGCGCGGAAGGTTCCGCTCCAGCCGGACGAAGGTCGTCGACGTTTTCCCCCTCTTCTCCAATAGCGGCGACGTTCGCCAAAACAGGGACGTCATCATCCGCTTCCCAAAACAGCGCCAGAACTTTTCCCGAAGCCGTGGATTCGAGATCGAAGCTGGCTTTGTCGGTTTCAATGACCGCAAGGACTTCCCCTTCGGCAACCTCATGCCCAACTTCAACTTTCCATTCCGTAAGAATGCAACTCTCGACCGATTGTCCTTGGCGAGGCATGATGATAGGTGTGGCCATGGTTATCTTCTCCTTCTTCTTGGCTTGTAAGGTTTCAGGTCATCCGGACTTTCGGACCCAGTTTTCGTAATGATTTGGCAAAAGAGGGAGGCAATTTGTCATCCGATACCAGGCAGTCGACCTTGTCCCAATCCGAAACCCTGGCAAAGCACACTTTCTCGGCTTTGGACGAGTCCGCCAGCAAAATCACCTGATTGGCGTGTTCGGCAACCAGGTTCTTGACGTAGGCTTCGTTGGGATCCGTGGTGGTCAATCCGTTGGTCAGGCAAAAGCCCATGGTCCCCATAAATGCTTTGTCCACCCGAACTTGACCCAGTACGGCGCTCGTCAGCGGGCCGACCATAGTTTGGCTGATCCTGCGCAACTCGCCCCCGGTTAAAATGACCCGAGGTCCCTTCTCCGCCAACTCCAAGGCCGCTCGCAAGGAATTCGTAACCACCGTGAGATCATTACGATCGCAGAGCATCCGAGCCAAAAACAGCGTGGTGCTTCCACCATCGATGAAAATGGACTCTTCCCGCTCGATCATTCGGTAAGCCTCTTCCGCAATTCTAAGTTTCTCCTTGCTCGATTGCGTGGTCTTGTCATCAAACACAGATTCCTCCAGACGACTCTCGGTGGAAACCGCCCCACCGTGCACCCGTCGGACTTTTCCCTGTTCCTCCAGAACCTCCAAATCCCTGCGAATCGTGGCCACGGAAACCTTCAGGGTCTTCCTCAAATCCTCGACCCGCGCAACACCCTCCCGAACAAGGGTTCGAATTCGCTCCCTTCTTTGGGGAGCCAGAACTGGGCAAGCTTCACGTATCATTTTTGATCGTTTTCGATTGATTTTGATCGTTTTCGAGGGAAAGGCAACCCTCGATTACCCAAGAATACGAAATATTTCTAGGACGAGCTCAAAAGCAGGTCCAGACAAAGAGATTTTTCATCGGACTCTTCCCATTCCGACCAAATATTCCGCAAAGCGGCATCGGGTTTGTCCCAGGAAGCTTCCCGGCACGCAAAGCCAAGGGCAATCCGGGCGGCCCGGGCCATAACTGCGGGTACGGTTCCCGCTCGGATGGCCAACCTCATCGATCCAAGCATCCGGTCTTCCCAGCCGAGCTTTCTTATCGGATCCCGAGTCACCCGGGCAACCGGATCGCGTAGAAAAGGGTTGATCATACGTTCCAGGGCGTCATCCGCGTACTCCAGAAAACCGTCTGGAGTGAAAAGGTCATCCTCGACCTCTGCGTATTCCTTCCTCAAGCCGACACCCGCCTCTTCGACAAACGCCCGCTTGGCCAAGGTGAGGAGTTCCCGGCTTTCCCGCACCTCATGCATATAGCTCATTCCCTTGTCCCTGGCGAGAAATCCCAAGGTCGCATGAATCGCATTGTGACCGAAGAATTTAGTCAGGGCATAGGGGCCTAGATCCGCTTTCGGAATGAAGCGGTCCAAGCCTCGCTCGAATCCGGGAGGTACGCTCTCATCAATGAGAATCTTGTCATAAGCCTCCACCAAAAGGGCCCTTGAGGAACCTTCCGTAAGAGCCGCAAGGCCTTCGGCGCGAATGCGGGAAGAATCGGTCACCACCGAGCACATCTTGGCAATTACGGTCTCGGAAAAGACCACCCGGTTGCCGAAGCCGGACGGCTTCCTCGTTAAGCAGGCCTCTCTCAAACGAGCGGCTGCCCGGGCGTCGTTCTCCGCCGCGTAGACGACCGCGGAGGGAGCTTGGGTATTCTCAACTTTGCGTCCCAAACCCTCGGCCAGCAAGGCGGCAACCGAAGCATCTCCGGAATCATAGAGCGTGAAGCTCGGCAAAGCGGTGCATAATTCAGCGGCTTCGGAAATCGCCTCCAACAAGGTCACGCGGTCCTCATCAACCAAGGGGTTGTAAGCTTCCAATCCGGAAACTTCGACGGTGCGCAAACCCGCTGCCTCCGCGACGTTACATTGGTAGGTTCCGCCGGAGCGACGAATCTGGGCAACCAGTTCCGAATCAATTTCCGCCACCACCAGGCGGTCGAAATTCCCGGAGGCGAATGCCGAGGGCAGAAACAACCCTCCCTGTATGGCTCCGAATCCGAATCCTACGAAAGTTCCACCCACCTTGAAGTTCGCTAGGAAACTTGACTCATTGCCTGACGGGCAAGAGTCAGCGCTTCGGCGGAGCTCACCTTCGAATTGAGCCGATCCCCCAATGCTTGATCGGCCCGTGGCGAGAAGAGCTCACCAAACTCCTCGTAGAAGGAATTCTTTTCAAAGACGTCACTGAACTGATCGCTGGCCCATTGGCTCAAGTATCCCATGCCCGCCAATTTCTGAAGCGTAGAATGAGCGTGNAGGATTCGCGAACCCCGCAGGAAAACCGGATGCAGGGGGGCCAACTCCGCGGAAGAAAAGTCGTCCACGAACTTTTGTCCGGGACTGTTCATCTCGGTGCCGCCCAGCAAGGGAAGGCCCAAGTCCTGGGTTATGCGGACGATCTCGAGGAGATTGGCAAGCTTCTGATCCGGGGCGCCGGGAGTGAAATTACGATCCGGAATGACGTTGAAGACGACGGCTCCGCTGGAGCGGCCAACCTCGATCAGTTCCTCGATTGCGCGCTCCCCTTCGGAGGTGCCGTCCAACCAGGTGAAAGTGGGCAATGCGTCGCACTTGAGAACGAACTCGTTCATCTCGGACATCTTGGGAAAGGAACCCGAATCCGGCTGAACGTATCCGGCTCCCCCTTTCTTCATGGTCTTGGCNCGAATCAAATCAGTCATACTCCTCCCATCGGGAAGATCCTTGAGTTCATCGGGCATCACTCCCAGCTTGTCCGCCCAAAAGGCCCGCAAGGCAGTTTCCTCCGGGTATTGCCNGANGGCCTTANGGGCATAGGCCAGGCAAAGATGTCGCTCGGTGGCATTGCCCTTGGGAGTCAGGGGCATGACGTCTTGCTCATAATTCAGAGTCAGAGGATCAAGAAAGGCATTCACCCTTTCCAGCATCGCCCGGTTCCTTTGCTCGGAAGTTCCGCGCATGCCGTCCAGAAAGNCCTGAGCCTCCTCCGGAATCTCAACCGTGGTGAAACCGGTGCCCATGTGGTAACTGATCCCCGGCTCTCCNGGGGAATTGATCACCCGGTCCGCAAATTCCGGAACGAATACCCGAGACTCGATGCCCACACACGCCTTNAGGTCAAGGAGGCGGCTGGCCTGCCAAAATTCCTCCANCCCGTCCAATACGTCGAAATCGACGATCCCAGCCATCTCCAGTCCCTCCCTCTTGGCCTCCAAGGCAAAACGACTGGGGGAATAGCCCTTGTAGTTGAAGGAGAAAAAGGTGTGGGCATGAGCATTCAGGTAGGTGCCCGNTTCGGGAAATCCGGCGTTTGCAATTTCTTCGCGCAAGGCTTGCTGGCGAAGATTCGGGTCGAAATCATTGAGGGAGTTTTGAGACATGCTGGTGGGAACGGGTGAAGGGAAAAGAAGATTGGGAAGGAGGATCAGGTCTCGTCGTCGCCGATCCCGAATCGCTCGGCCAAGGCCAGGCAATCGTCCAGCGAACGAAGACCNTCCGTGCAGGTCGGATCGGACATGCAGGCAGTCGCGGCGCAGGTTCCGGTCAGAAGGCATTTTTCCAGAGGCCATTCCTCATGAATTCCGAACAGTACCCCCGCGCAAAAGGCGTCTCCCGCTCCGGCCGCCCCCTTGACGTACCCCTTGGGCAAGGCNAGGGATCCGTGCCACACCTTTTCCCCCTGACTGGAATGAGCGTACGAGCCCTCCGGGAAATGAATCGCAACCAATTCGTGAACCCCCAGTTCGAAAAGCTTCTCCGCCGCCTCCTCAATGCCCCGGTTCGAAAGAACGCCATTCTCGCGAACCACCGCTCCGGTCACCTTGCTCGCCTCCACTTCATTGAGGATGCAATAGTCCACTTGCCTGAGGGCCGGCCCGATGATTTTGGAAAACCGATCGCTGTCTTCGCTGACCACGTCAATGCTTGTCTTNAGACCGGCAGACCTNGCTTGCGCCAGCAGGGCGGCTCCTCTGGTTCCGAATTCGGGGTCCTCCGCATCAATCGCATCGAGAAGCANAAGGTAGCCGAGATGAAAGATTTTGGAAGTGCTGGCAGTGAAATCCAATTCGGAACCATCCCAAGTCGCATTGGCCCCCCGGTTATGGAAAAAGGTTCTGCGCCCCCCTTCCCGCTCCGTCATAACNTCGGTGTAGGAGGTGCTGGTTCCGGGTGAAACGGCAACGAACTTGGTGTCAATCCCGTGCTTCCGGCAATCCTCCAGAATGTATTCTCCGAGGCTGTCCTGGCCGACCAAACCGGCTCCCTCCAAGGCAAAACCGGCTCCCATTTTCGCCAAATCGAGCAAAACGTTGTAGGGAGAACCTCCCGTTCCCTGCGACTGATCGAAGATATTGGCCAATTGCTCATGCTTCGGATAGACGTCGATGATCTTGACTTGNTCGATGATCCAATTTCCTCCGGCAAGCATACCGGAGCGTTCGTTGAGGTGGGATTCTGAGCTCATGGAATTCTGTGATGGGTTAGGAGTAAACGAAAATAGGAAGGGCTTTTTGGTAGGCATGGCAAGGAAAACAAACCTGCGTCGCCAAGTTTATCCCCACTCTCACAATTCCTTCAACGTCAAAGAAACGAACCGATCGACCCGCCGGGGCTTGAGCCGGTTTGCGGAGGTCCAATCTCCTGTCTTCCGCACCCACCGACAGCCTGGAAAGCTTATCGCGATTTATCGGCAATTCCCCTTTCAATGGCTGCAATGACCACGTCGAGGGCCTTGATGCGGGCAAAGCGTTTGCAGTTCCCCTCGATCAAGGTCCAAGGCGACTTGGGCGCGTGGGTCCGCAGGAACATTTCGTTGACCGCATCCTCGTAGGGCTTCCATTTTTCCCGGTTCCGCCAATCCTCCTCGTTGAGCTTCCATTGCTTGCGGGGGTTTTGCTCGCGCGCCTGAAACCGCCTGAGTTGCTCCTCCTGGTCGACGTGGACCCAGAATTTGGCCATCACCGTTCCGAAGTGCCTGAAGTTCTCCTCCATCTCATTGATTTCCCGGTAGGCCTGCTTCCATTCCGCCTCGGTGCAGAACCCTTCGACCCGTTCCACCAGGACCCGCCCATACCAAGACCGGTCGAATATGGTGACGTGACCGGCCTTGGGAAATTCCGTCCAGAAACGCCAAAGGTAATGATGGGCCTTCTCCAGATCGTTGGGAGCGGAAACCGGAATCACCTCGTACCCCCGGGGATCCATCCGCTCGGTCAGCCTCCGGATGTTCCCTCCCTTGCCGGCCGCATCCCAACCTTCATAGACCAAAACCACGGGAATGCGGAGACGGTAGACCTCATGATGGAGCTCCTGAATCTTCCTTTGCCTGGCCTCCAACAGCTCCCGGTAGGAGTCCTTGCTCAGTTGGCTGGTCAAATCCGCATTACTCAAATGAGGAGCATTGGAAAAGGCAGGCAATTTGGATAACCCGGGTCGAGGGTCGGGGGACACCTCCCGGCTCGCTTCATGAACTCGTTTCCTCAGGGTCGAAACCAAATTGGAAAGAACCTTGAGGGTCGCCTGGTTGGTATTCTTGGAGGCAACCTTCAACCAGGGAGAATCCGGCAGGTCGGTTTGCTGAAGCATACTTTCCACCGCCTCCTGATACTCCCTGTATTTCGCGTGTCTTTGCAGAACCGCGTCGGAGACCCTCCAGGCCGTGACCGGGTTGCTTTGCAAAGCGGCCAAGCGGGTCGCCTGTTCCTTCTTGGAAACCTCCAGGAAAAACTTGAAAATGACGGTGCCTCCATCCCTCATTTGTCTTTCGAAAGCCC
Source organism: Opitutia bacterium (assembly GCA_002692605.1). Lineage (GTDB taxonomy): Bacteria > Verrucomicrobiota > Verrucomicrobiia > Opitutales > Seribacteraceae > Seribacter. The sequence goes on along the minus strand of NZLE01000035.1, from coordinate 36,492 downwards.
GCACGTCCGAATAGGCCTTTTGCAAGTCCTTCGCTCCGAGGGAATCATTGACCTGAGCGTCCAGGAGGTTTCGGTACCAACTGCGGTCGAAAATCGCCATGCGTTCCGCGGAAGGCGTCCGCCTCCAGAAGCGCCACAGAAAGGGGCGGAGTTGTTCATCCCGACTGGGGGATGCGATACAGGTCACCTTGAAACCTCGAGGATCCAAAGGCTGGATCATTTGGTTGATGATGGTGCCCTTCCCCGCCGCGCTCAAACCCTCGACCACAATGAGTACGGGGATCCCGAGTTCACGACACTTCCGCTGCAGGTAGGCCAACTCCTCCGCCTGTTCCTCGATTTTCCTGAGTACGGATTTCTTGGCCTTGCTTGGCTCCCCATAGGTTAAGGCATCCATGATGGGAGAAAACTAACTCCTTTGCTTGGGGACTTAAATCTTTTTCTGATCAAAAAAAAAGCCTCGTCGGTGAATAACCGACGAGGCTTTGCCAAAAAGATGGGGAGAAATTAGAAGGTCAACAATCCTTCAACATAAAACTCATCGTAATCATTACCACCATCAACGTCCGTCGTACTGTATTCGACGTTGAAGAAAAGATTATCCGTTATGGTGAACAACAAAGCCAAAGTAATTCGATCCGCTTCGGTGTCATTATAGTCTTCATGCGAATAACGAAGGGTGGCACCCATCCAATCAACGAACTGGTAATTACCCAATAGCATCAAAGCCCAATAGTCGGTTCCCAATATGTCAAAGTTGTCATACTCCATCGCAAGGGTCAGGTCATTCGGATTGTAAGAGATCCAGGCATTGAATTGGGAAATGTCATCGTTCCCAACTTCTTCTTGGGCGTACCCCAATTGGGCTTCGAGACCAGGAATGATCATGGCGGAAGCAGCTAAATCAATGGCGATGTTGTCACCATTGAAATCCTCATTCGCCCAATATCCATCATGCAAACCGAAGATTAAACCAAATTGCCCGTTGTTGAAATTCAGCCGGACGCCGTCTTTGTAATTACGCCTGAAGTCAGTACCTGCCCCGTTGTCATTGTAACGATAAGCAAAGGATGTGGCATACAAACCAGGCGCTTCGTCCGCTTCAAAGCCAAGAGAGGTGAGCTGGCGACCGAAGGTGAGATGGAAACTATTGTTAAAGCTGTAGCGCCCGAATGCCTGCTCAAGTCCAATATCAGAGGAATCCATTGCCAAATGCAGTTCGGCGGTGACCGGTGAAAGGTCGAACAAAAAATCGACGTCAGAAGCTGTACTGAAGTCCTCGGTTTGATCTCCTCCGTCTTCGTCATCATACATAAAAATGAAATCGACATAACCCGTCATCTTAACCCGATTGCCTAGAGCAATACCGTCCGTGGCTAGGGTGTGGTTGGCGCCGAGCGAGGTTCCGTCAGCCGTAGCGGCCTGCATGGACATCATGCCGGGCATCTGCGCGGACAAGGAAATTCCCAATAATAGAAGTGTGGATGGTAGCAATAATTTCATAGTTGTTATTTTTTGTAGTGGGCAATACTTGCGGAGTATTTTTGAAAAGTAAGCCGATGGGTCAAGCCCCAATCCACAAAAAAACAGCCAAAATTCCCTAAAAACGAATACCCGACTTTTTCAGTTTTTGAGATAGCTTTTTCGGAACCTTACTCCAGTCCTCTTCGGTGTTGACCGGACCCTCAAAGAGGAGATTGCCCGAGGAGTCGGTTGCGCGAAGAAACTTTTGCCCGTCCTTTTCCGTCCATTCCAAAGTACCCTCCTCATCGGTGACCACCTTTTGGCTCTGCGAACTGGAATAGGAAAAACTTTGCACATCTCCCCCCGGTTGATGGAGCGGATCCTCGGGGTCTCCCAAAACCTTCGGTTGACCTTTATGGGACTTGGGTCGGACTTGGGGAAAGAATCGGTTGTTGCGCAATCCGAAGTTCGGGTCTTTCATCATAAAGTCTTCGAACCGGTCATCCCAAAAATCCTTGAGCAACTCATCGTCAAAAAACGGATTCCTCATGGGTCGGTTGGAACGGTCATACATAAGCGGGTTACGGGATGAGGAGTAAGTTTCCTTGGGAACTTGGGTTTCCTCCAAAACCACCACCACATTCAGGAGTTTCCCCTCACGCAAGACTTTGAGAGTGATTGGATCCTGAGGTCGTTGCAGGCGGACCAACTTCTTGAGTTGGTCCTCATTCACCAGAATTTGTTCGTCCAGCTTAAGCAGTACGTCAAATTCCCGCAAACCCGCCTTTTCCGCAGGGCTGTCCGGACCGACCCGAACCACACTGAGGTGCAAGCCCATGGGAAGGGAAAGTTGTTTGCTCATGGCGGGGGCCAGAGATTCCGTTCGTACCCCCAGATAGGTCACTTGCTCCATCTCCCGATCCGGTTCCGAAGAACGACCGAAAGAAACCTTCCCGAAGACGCAGATTACAATCGAAAAGGCGAGGAAGCCATAAAGCGAGCGAGAGATCATGAGAAAAGGGCGTCAGTACAATTCGAGCTCAATGAAATGAAATTCCTGACGCGGAGTGGAGGAACGGATGCGAAGATCGGACTCGGGATGAAGCCAAAGCGTGTCGTCCATAAAGTCGTAGCGGACGCGCCTGACCGGAACCCCGTCAGGCCTTTCCACCACCCCTTCGTCCACGCGCTGAAGAAAGCGCTCGCTGGTTTGTGGGTCCATCCAACCGTCCACCGGCATACCGGATAGGATCTCCAACTCGCGCAGGGTCACCCCATGGACCGGACTCTGTTCCTCGTCGCTTGGGTAGATCGGTTTGAGGGCGGGTTGCTCGGCGAATTCTTCCGCCGGAGCAGGAGAATCCAAATTGAATGAAGAAAGCATAACCCAAATTGCGGCAATGCCCAGTCCCGCCCCCAAGGTGAGAGCGAACGGGAGCAACTTGGAGGATTGGCTCTTTGGAGCTTGCTCTTCCGATACTCTCCGAAAGGCCATTCCGCCCGAGTCTCCCAAAGCCTCTTCGATTCTGCTGCTGAAATGGACGGTGGGAGTTTTGGGGCTCAAATTCCTCAAATCCTTTTCCAGATCTTCGAACTCATTCATTTCGTCTGCCTTTCCTTGGGTGGGCTTTCCAACTCCTCTGGAACCCACTCCTTCAGTTTGCTCAAGGCATACCGGTAACGGGATGCGACGGTGTTCATGGAAAGATCCAAAGTGCGGGAAATCTCATCGAAGGTCAATTCACCCCAAATTTTCAACGTCAGCACTTCCTTTTGTTCGTCGGGCAAGCGATCCACCGCTCGAAGCAAAGCTTGCTGCCTTTCGTCCGTTTCGAGAGAACGCTGAAAGGCCGATGAAAGAGGAGCGTCTAGGTAAGTTTTCTGCTCGCGGAGAGCCCGACGGTCCAAGCTGCGGGCCCAATCAATGGCGAGACGACGTATGGCCCGATAGACCAAACCCGGGGCCACCTCTCCGGTATGCCCATACAATCGCCAAATTCTTACAAACGCTTCCTGAACCAAGTCCTCGGCGTCATAGGGATTACGCGCCTGTTGACGGGCGAACAGGAGTAGTTTGGCTCCGTGCTTGGCAAACCAGGCTTTCCATATTGGTTCGGATTTCATATGTGCGTTCGATCTAATGAGCGGTCACGAATTGATCTTTTGTTTGGAGTGGAGTAAAAATTTTACACAGTTCGAAAAGGAGATGGGGAAATTGGTTTTTTTCGATCAAATTAGTCTAATTTCAAAAATTGGCATCGCAAATGCAAAAACCTGTTCGGGCAAAGATACCAAATATGGTTATATTATGCGCGACCTGGGCTGGGTCGCGCATTTTTTTTGCTTAAATGCACGGATCGAATTCGGCCAAGCCGACCGAGTTGCCTTGTCTAAGGCTCGGGATTTTTCTATGAACACTTCCTTCACCCCTCAGCATGAAATTATCCAGCGGATCTCACTTGGCGTACTGCACGAACGTGCATCGGGGAAACAATTGGCCCGAAACCTTTGACTCCCTCGAGCGCTACGTTCTGAAGGTCAGGGAGAAGGTATGCCCGGATGATTCCTTTGCCATCGGTCTGCGACTGGGAGCGGAAGCCGCGCGGGAACTCGCCGACCCCAAGGAACTGCTTTCCTTCCAGCGTTGGTTGGAGCGGATGGATTGTTACGTTTTTACGATCAATGGTTTTCCCTACGGAAGCTTCCATGGTACCCGGGTGAAGGAGGAGGTGTACCGACCCGACTGGACCTCTACGGAACGTCTGGACTACACCCTGTTGCTTTTCGACCTGCTCGAGAAACTCCTTCCCCGGGGAGCCGAAGGGAGCGTCAGCACCCTGCCCGGATCCTTCAAGGAATTCATTGCGAATCAGTCCACCCCCAAGGTTCTTTTTCAAAACCTCATTGCCTGCGCCACGCGGATGGAAAAAATCGCAAGGGCGAAAAGCCTCGACTTGCATCTTGGGCTCGAACCGGAACCCCTCGGTCTCTTTGAAACGATCCCTGAAACCTTGGACTTCTTCGATGCCCTCAGGGAAGAGAGCAAAGGCATGGAAGAACTTACCCCTAGGATCGGAGTCAACTACGATTGCTGCCATCTTGCCATCGAAAGGGAAGATGCATCAGTCGGTCTTTCCGCTCTCCTGGATGCGGGCATCCGCGTTAGTAAGCTTCACTTGAGTTCCGCGCTTTCGCTCGAACCCACCGAGAGAAATCTCCGGCAACTCGAGGACTACGTGGAGGAAGTCTACCTTCATCAGGTGATCACCAGCAGGGAGGGAAAAGTGATCGAACGAATCAAAGACCTGGACGTGGCTCTGGAAAAAGCCAAGGACCCCAATTTCTCAAAAGGAGACGAATGGCGGGTGCATTTTCACGTCCCCCTGCATGCATCACCGGGAGAGGGTTTGCGTGATACGCGTTCCCACGTTTTGGCAACCTTGGATTGGTTGAGCGAACACCCGAAGGCCTGCGCTCATCTGGAGATGGAGACCTACACCTGGGAAGTCTTGCCCGCCAAGCTTCGCTCGGATTCGGTCATCGAACAGGTCGCTCGGGAATACCAATGGACCTTGGAGGCTCTTGGTGAAAGAGGGTTGGACAATCGCCAGAGACCCGAATCAAAAAAATGAGCTTGCTTGGGCATCTGCTTGCTTTGGGACGGGTTTCGAACCTACCCACGGTCTGGTCCAACGCATGCGCGGCCTATGTTTTCAATGCATCGGTCGGGCCGACCTTGCGGGCCATGCCTTCCCTTTCGGCTTTCAATCCGTGGGAGGATTCGACCCTGCCTTTCCTGCTTCTTGGGGCGAGCTTGGTCTATATGGGCGGATGCACGCTCAACGATGCGGTCGATGAGAAATTCGACGCCTTGCATAACCCTGACCGACCCATTCCTTCGGGCGCCCTTTCCTCCTCCGCGGTTTGGATGATCGGCCTTGCCGAACTGGTCCTGGGAGCTTGGGCGATGATTGAAGGAGCCGACTGCTCGGCGCTTTGGGTCGTCCTTTTGCTCATCGCCCTGCTGGCTTACGACCTGCTCCACAAAAAATGGAAGGGGAGTTTCATCCTCATGGGAAGTTGTCGTCTTTTCTTATGGGCAGGGGCTGCAACCGCGGGTGGAATGACGGCCATCGTACCTCAAACTTGGATTTGGGGCCTTGCCCTGATGGCCTACGTAATGGGAATCACCATCCACGCCCGAGAAGAAGCGTCCGACCGCTCGGATGCGCACCGTTTGAGCGTCGTCCCACTCTTCGCCACCCCTCTGGTGGCTCTGGTGGCCTTGGTCTATTGGAACAACCTGGATCCAATCCGGGTTTTTCTGGTGAACCTGAGCGGTTTGTTGGCGGCGTGGATTGCCCTGGGGGCCATCCTACGCATGAATGAAGGACGTAAAGGGTGCATCGGAGATGGAGTATCCCGTTTGCTTTCAGGCATTTGCGCACTGGATGCAACCGTTCTTGCATTCGTCGCCCCCATGCTTGCCGGTCCGGTGCTTCTGGGAGTTTCTTTGTCCCAAATCCTGCAAAAGAGGTTTGCGGCAACCTAAGCTTGCCTTAAGATGGTTTCTTATAATGCCCTCCACCTATTCCACCATTCGTCGTAACATTCGGCTGGATGCCACTCACTCGGTTTACTTCACCAAGGATTCGTTTTCCGCATCCAACGACACGTTGGCCGACATCCTCCAACCGCACCGGAAAGGCGAACGCACCAAGACCTTGGTTTATTTGGACGAAGGCATTTTGGACGGCAACCCGAACCTCCGCGACCAAATCGAGAGTTATTTTCGCTCCCGCGACGACCGATTGAATCTGGTCTGTCCTCCCGTCTTCATCCGCGGCGGAGAGGCCGCCAAGAACGACCTGTCCCTGGTTGAGAAGATTTGGTCCGAGCTCAATGAGCATTCCATGTGCCGGCATTCCTACGTTATCGTCATCGGAGGCGGAGCCGCATTGGACCTGGTTGGCTTTGCGGCTTCCACGGCCCACCGAGGCATCCGACTGATTCGTTTTCCCACCACTAGTCTGAGTCAGGGAGACGGAGGAGTTGGCGTAAAGAACGGGATCAATTTCTTTGGAAAGAAGAATTGGGTGGGCACCTTCGCCGTACCCGATGCGGTGGTCAACGATTTCCGCTTTCTTCGAAGCCTGCCCGCTTCCCAAAAACGCGCCGGATACGTGGAGGCCATCAAAGTTGCCCTGATCCGCGATCGCTCGTTTTTCGAGCAGATCGAAGAGCGGGCGGACGAATTGGCGGGTTTTGATGAAAATGCCATTGAGCACGTCATTCGCAAAAGCGCCGCTCTGCATCTGGACCATATCGCCACTTCCGGTGACCCGTTCGAAAAGGGTTCCGCACGTCCCCTTGACTTCGGACATTGGGTCGCTCACAAGCTCGAACAAATTTCAGACTTCAGAATCGGCCACGGAGATGCCGTGGCCATTGGTTTGGCCGTCGACCTGACTTATTCGGCGAAGATCGGCCTGATCAAAAGATCCTCGACCGAGCGATGCCTCCGCCTGTTGGAAAAATTGGGTTTTCGGCTCTTCGACGAACTGCTCGTGTCTCTGAGCGAAAACCAAACCGAAGTTATCCTTGACGGACTCGAGGAATTTCGGGAGCACTTGGGCGGAGAGCTGACCATCACTTTGCTGCAGGGAATCGGCGAAGGGGTCGAAGTGCACGCCATGGACAAGGAGAAAATCCTCGAATCCGTCGACGATCTCCGGGAAAGGCAAATTGCCCTGGGCAAAATCTAGGCAATGAACTACGGGGAGGGAGAACAATGCCCTCGAGCCGTGGTGCTCAACGTTGTGGGGCTGTGCCGTCGACACCTTGGCCCGGATACGCCCCGCCTCACTTCACTGGCGCGCTCGAAAGCCGGCAGGGAGCGTCTCATTCGACCCGCATTTCCTGCCCTAACCTGCTCGGCTCAGGCCACCTATCTTACCGGAAAGACTCCCAGCGAGCATGGAATCGTAGGCAACGGATGGTATGACCGCACTCTCAACGAACACCATTTCTGGAAGCAGTCCAATCAACTGGTCCAGGGAGAAAAACTTTGGGAATCCCTTCGCCGGGACAGGAAGGACTTCCGGTGCGCCAAGCTTTTCTGGTGGTACAACATGTATTCCTCCGCGGATTATTCGATTACGCCTCGTCCCCTATACGGATCCGATGGCAATAAGGTTTTCGACGTCCACAGCCAACCCTTGGAGCTACGACACAAGATCCAGAGGGATTTGGGGGAATTCCCCTTCCCCTCCTTCTGGGGTCCGACCGCCGGAATCGACTCATCGCAGTGGATCGCGGAATCAGCCAGATGGATCGAGGAACGTCACCAACCCGACCTATCGCTCGTCTATCTGCCCCATCTGGATTATGACCTTCAGCGCTTCGGGCCAAATGATCCCAGAATTAAGACGGCACTCCGGGCCATCGATGAGGTCGCCGGCGATCTCATCGACTTTTTCGAAGAACGGCGGGTTCGGGTGATCGTCCTCTCCGAATACGGAATAACCGAGGTGAGGCGAACGATCCACCCAAATCGAGANTTCCGCCACCAAGGATGGTTGAGNATCAAGGAGGAGTTNGGTCTCGATGCGATCGACTGCGGNAGTTCCCGGGCCTTTGCCCTGACCGATCATCAGATTGCCCACGTCTATCTCCNTCAGGCGGATGCGAATNTTCGCGGAAAAGTTCGGGCCTGCCTGGAATCCATGGATGGGGTGACCGCCGTTCTCGAAGGCGAAACCAAGCGAGAGGCGGGCCTGGATCATCCACGAGCCGGTGATTTGGTCGCCCTTGCCGAGGAGGACGCTTGGTTCGCTTATTATCATTGGGAGGACGACGAACGAGCCCCCGAGTTCGCCCGATGCATCGACATTCACCGTAAATACGGATACGATCCGGCCGAGCTTTTCTTCGACCCGAAGATCCGCCTGCCCAAACTTCGGGCGGCTCGCAAGCTCCTGGCCAAGAAGATGGGGTTTCGCATCCATATGGATCTGATCCCTCTGGACGCCGGCTTGGTCAAGGGAAGTCATGGGGTGATTCCCCGAGACGAAGACGATTGGCCGATCCTTTTCGGCGAAGGTCTTCCGGAATCCGGAGAAAGCATCGAAGCGACCGAGGTTCGCGATCTTCTCCTGAATCTCTTCTCTCGGTAGGTTATTTTTTTTGATTTTGGTAGGTTTTATCTTGCTCCCTGCCTTGGGTATAAGTTCGTATTGTGTCCCTTGGACCTTTGGTTGTAGAACCACCCTTTACACGAACCCTCACCGACCTGCAGAAAAACATGAGCGAAAACAACGAAAACGATGAAAAAATGGCACGCGAGTTAGTCGAAGCCTACGAACGAATCAAGGAACAGGTTCACCAAGTGATTGTCGGACAGGATGCAGTCTTGGAACAATTGCTCATTGCCATGCTGGCACGGGGCCATTGCCTCCTCGAAGGTGTTCCCGGATTGGCCAAAACCCTGATGATTCGATCTCTTGCCCAAGCCATCGACTTGGGTTTTCGCCGAATCCAATTCACCCCCGATCTGATGCCTGCGGACATAACCGGAACGGACATCATCCAAGAGGACAAGCAAAGCGGTCACCGCGAGCTGATTTTTGAGAAGGGCCCCATATTCAGCCAAATCATTCTGGCCGACGAAATCAACCGGACCCCACCCAAAACTCAGGCCGCGTTGCTCGAGGCCATGCAGGAACACTCCGTCACCATTGGTGGTAAAACCTACGATTTGGACCAGCCTTTCTTCGTTCTCGCCACGCAAAATCCAATCGAACAGGAAGGAACCTACCCATTGCCTGAAGCGCAACGCGACCGCTTCATCTTTCAGGTCTTGGTGGAATACCCTTCCCGGGAAGAGGAACGCGACATCATCAAACAAACCACCTCCACCTTCGAGTCCAATCTCAAGCCGGTGATTGACGGCCCCACCCTCTTGCGCTGTCAAGAAACCGTTCGTAAGGTTCCGGTTCCGGATCACGTTTACGACTTCATTCTCGATCTCGTTCGCATGGCTCGGCCAAAGGAAGACCAGGCCGCTGACTGGGTGAAGGATCTGATTGACTGGGGACCGGGTCCTCGAGCCTGTCAGCAGTTGGTGCTCGGCGCCAAGGTGCGGGCTCTTCTGAACGGCCGTTTCGCCGCCAAAGTGGAGGACGTCAAGGCACTGGCCCATCCGGTTCTACGGCACAGGATTGTTCCGACCTTCAATGCGGAGGCGGAAGGGATCACCGTTGATTCCATCATCGATCGATGCATCGAAGCGGTTCCGGAAAGTAAGGAAGCGGTCCTTTAGGAAAGACATTTTTTCGCCTCATGGCTTCGGTCACGGATTACCTGCACCCCAAGGACTTGGCTCGCTTGGCGAACCACCAGGTCTTGGCCAAGCGCGTCGTTGAAGGATTTTGTTCCGGATTGCATCGCTCCCCGCACAAGGGTTTCAGTGTGGAATTCAAGCAACACCGCCCATACGTTCCCGGGGATGAGATTCGCCACATCGACTGGAAAGTCTTCGGCAAAAGCGACCGCTTCTACATTCGGGAATATGAGGAGGAGACAAATCTGCGGTGTAACCTGCTCCTCGATGCAAGCGGATCCATGGACTACCGGGGCACCCGATCCGACAACCGCTCGAAACTGGATTACGCTTCGCGCTTGGCCGCGTGCCTCTCCTACATGATGCTCAGGCAGACCGACAGCGTTGGACTGATCACCTTCGACACCAAGGCCCGGAAAATTCTACCTCCACGGGGAAGACCCGCTCACGTCAGTAACCTGATTGGGGTTTTGGAAGAAACGAAACCAGGAGGAGAGACCGACCTCGGCGCAGTCTTTCACGAATTGGTACCCAAGCTCAAACGACGAGGATTGGTCGTAATCATATCCGACTGTTTCGCCGAAGTCGAATCCCTGATGAAAGGGTTGGCTCATTTTCGCCACGCCAAGCACGACGTTCTTATCTTTCAGATTTGGGACCCCGACGAACTCGACTTTCCCTTCCGTCAATGGACTCGTTTCGATTGCCTCGAACAAGCCGAGCGGAAACACACCGTCGATCCCAACCACCTTCGTCAAGCCTATCTCGAAAACCTGCGAGTTTTCAGGGAAGACCTTACTCAAGGTTGTCACCGAAACCGAATCGACCTCGTACCCATGACCACGGACCAGCCCTATGCGGAAGCCCTGAGTCATTACTTGGCAATGCGTAAAAGGGGTGCCCGCCCGTCCCGCTGATGAATTTCCTCAACCTTGGATTGGCCTTGGGGGCTGCAGCCTTTCTGATCCCTCTTCTTATTCATATCTTCAACCGAAGCCGTTTTCGGGTCGTCCAGTGGGGAGCGATGCATCTTTTGGAATCCGTTTTACGAGTGAATCGCAAGCAGGTACAGCTCGAACAAATCATTTTGCTGATCATTCGATGCGCCATACCCATTCTGCTCGCACTCTGTTTGGCTCGCATGGTGGTGACCGACTGGAGCGCTTTCATTCACCGCATTTTGCTCCCTCTGTCCGCGCTGGGATTTCTCATCATGGTCGCCCTTTTTCCCAAGTTCGGAAAGATTTTCGGCCTCCTTTGCGCGGTCTGCCTGCTCTATGGGCTCGCCGGAGAATTCGGCCTAGTGGGGGGTGGGTATGCCGGGAAAAACGTAACCAGCGAATCCATGGAAATCCCTTCGTCCTCAGTGGTGCTCCTCGATGACAGTTTTTCCATGAACGCCAATGGGGGGTTTGCAAAAGCAAGCGCCTTCACGGAAGGCTTTTTGAAGAAACTTCGCAAAGGCTCGGAAGCTTCGGTGGTGAGGATGGGGGGAAGCCCCTCACCTCTCTTTCCCAAGCCCACCTCCGAAACGGAAACCCTTGGGGAAAGATCCGGTCAACTCCTCGCATCCTATGATCGGTTGGACTTGGCGGGAGCTATGGAAAGCGGTCTTGCCACGGTTTCAAAGGGAATCAACGCCAAACGCGAACTCATCGTACTTTCGGATTTCAGAAAATCGGATTGGGCGGACACCGGCAGTTCGTTCCTCAACCTGAAAAAGCGAATGAAGGCAGAGCCTCTCAAACCTGTCCTCACCTTTATCGACGTGGGAGGACCCGCGGAGGAAAATCTCTCCGTTGAGAAAATCGAGCTTTCGGCCCATTCAATCGGAATAGGCCAAAAAGTACTGATCCGGGCGGAATTGCGCAACCATGGCGCGGCCAGATACGAAGGAGATCTTGTGGTTCGGCTCTTTCTTAACGAAGAAAGCGAACCCGTGGATGAAACCGCGGTTTCCCTGGATCCCGGCGAAACCGGACAAGTGCTTTTCGCCTACAAGTTCGAAGAAGCGGGCTCGAGCGTTCTGACCGTTGAAATCGGCGCCAAGGATGCGCTTGACGAAGACAACCGAAGGTCCGCGTCGCTGACCGTTTTGGATCGGATCGGAGTTCTCCTCATTGATGGCTCCCCTTCCGAAGAATGGCTCAGTGGTGAGACCGATTTTCTCAAGCTCGCCCTTACGCCCTTTGAGGAGGACCGCAAAGGCAAGAATCTCGAAACCAAAGACCTGATCGAGGCTAAGGTCGTGGAGTTGGGCAACTTCAACCCATCTCGTGATCTCGCCGATGATACCAAGGTGGTGGTTTTAGCCAATGCCGAAAAACTCGAGGAGGCTCAGGCCGAAGCCCTCCTTTCCTTCACGCTCAATGGAGGAGGACTTTGGATTTGTCATGGGGATCAGGTGAATGCGGAATGGTACAACCGTTCCCTTGGCCCGGATGGCAGCAATCTTCTCCCCCTGCAACTTCGTAACCTTGGGGGAAGCCTGACCGACGATTCCATACGCACTCGCGTAGTGGCCGCTCATTTTGATCATCCCTCTCTTTCGCTTTTCAACGATCCGCGGAACGGGAATTTGGCTGATGCCGACGTCTGGAGATGGCAAAGACTGGAGGAACCCCAAGACCTCATGGAAAAGGAAACGACCATCCTCGCGCGCTTCGAAACCGGAGATCCTTTTCTGGCCGAAAGAAAAATCGGCAAGGGATTGGTTATGCAAATGTCAACGAGCGCGGATGGGGACTGGAATAACTTTCCGGTGCGCGCTTGCTTCCTCCCATTGATTCAGCAGATTGCCTCTTATTTGGCCAACCAGATAACCCCACCACGCAACCTGCCCACAGGATCGACCATCACTCATTACTTGCCCGAAAGCAAGGCGGGTTCATCCGTAGAAATCCTCTGCCCCAACGGTTCCGTCGTTCAATCCAGAGCAGTCCGGCGCGGGTCTCAGTCGGTGGTCGAATTCCCCAACACCCGTCAGCCCGGAGTTTATCAAGTTTCCGGAAGTGAGTTCGGGCCGATCAAATTCGTCGCCAACGCCTCACCCAGCGAATCAATGCTTGGAAGGATCGACCGGGAGGAAATTCGAGAACGCCTGGCAAGCTTAACCGAAACCGTTGATTTCATCGAAACTTCGGAGGCCAACCCATTGACCAAATACCTTGAAATCGATAGCGCTCGAACCTTTGGTCGGGAAACTTGGAAACTTCTNCTTGGGGTCGTTCTCGGTCTGGTCTTGCTGGAATTGATCCTGCAGCGCATCTTCGGAAGGGGGCGAGGGTGAATTCATCCGTCACCACCTTTTCCTTTGCGGGTGACCTGGATATCATCTGGGTAGCGGGGATCGCAATCGGTTTATCCATCCTGTCATGGTGGCTTTATCGCCTCGAAACAAAAAGAGAGGCAAGCCCTCCCCTGGACAAGCTCTTGCCTATTCTGCGCGCTCTCGCTGTTGCCTTGATCGTGATGATTCTCGCCGGTCCAACCCTCAGCAAAATAAGCAGGGAGGGTGAACTGGGCAAAGTGTTCGTGTTCCTGGACGGTTCCGAAAGTATGTCGATTAGGGACAAGCATATGTCTCCGGGCAGGAAATTGCTTTTGGCGGAAAAGCATGGATGGCTGCCCAAGGATCAGAATTTGCTCGACCCTACCCTTCATGATGCCGCCGATCTTCTCGCCGATGCCCGCACGGAAATCGACCAGAGGCTTCAAGAAACCGAGCCCGATCTCAATGACCTCAGGTTAGACTTTATCAGGAAGGTCGATCGGGCGGCTGGCATGCTGGCCCAAAAAAGATACGAACTTCCTCCGTCTTCCGAAAAGCCATCCGTCCTCAAACACGAACTTTGGCTTGATCTCCAAGGTTCCGCAATTCGCGATCTCACGGGAAACGACAAATTCAAGAGCGAAGAGCCTGACTTCATTGGGTATCTCAAATCTGCGGAAAGTCCCATGAACGCCGGAGATAATTACGGGAGAAAAATAAGCGCCCTGATCATCCCTCCCGAGGATGGAGAATACGTTTTTTGGATTTATGCGGACGACGAATGCGTCCTTCGCCTGAACCCGGNGGGTCAAAGAACGGAAGGGGCTCGTGAAATNCTGAAGTCCCCAGACTACACNCAAGCCGTATGGCAGGAAAACCGTCGCTCCAAGCCCATCCCCCTTCAGGCCAATCAAAGATATTACTTCGAAATTCTCCACAAGGAGGGAAGCGGTGATGATTTTTGCGCGGTCGGCTGGACGTTGCCAAGCGGGAGGATGGAACGCCCCATACCCGGTCGCCGGTTCGTTTCACCCGCAGGTGGGCGGCAGGAAAGCTTCGACGACCTGCGCTCTCGAATCGAAGCCGATTTGATTCAGTCGGCCAAAGCTCTCCAAGCGCCTCGGGATGAGGAAATGAAAACCGATTTCGCAGGTTCATTGAAAAGTCTTTCGGAAACGGCTCGGATTCATGAAATTCGTCTTCGCAGAACCTTTGATTACTACGCGGAAAGGCAAGCCNGCAGCGATAGCGTAGGGATTCGAGACGCCATTCTCGCTTTCGATCAATCGGCTCGCTGGCAAAGGGCGGTTCGTCTTCTCAACAAGCGGGATAGCGGGATTCTCAAACAGCTTGAGAAGACCCATCTTCTTGAAGTGCGTTCGCTCAGTGATTTCGATTCGCGGCGCCTTTGGGACAATTCGGATCAGTCCTCCCCTCCGAATGACTTTGGTGATTGCCCGGAAACCCGGAGAACCGACTTGGCTTCCTCAGTCCATGCGGTCACCAAGAACCGNACCGGAAATNACCAAAAAGACGGACAAAATCCACCTTCCGCGGCGGTTATCCTATCCGATGGTTTCCATAATTCGGGAGCATCTCCCTTGGAAGCGGCCAAGCTTCTTGCCTCCCGGGACATTCCCATCCACACGATTGGTCTGGGCAGTGAACTTTCACCTCCGGACCTCGCGGTGCTTATGGTCGAACATCCGGCGAAGATTCTCAAGGANGACCGCCTCCGCGGATCCATCATCATCAAAGACGAGCTCAGACCGGGAACCCCCTTTAAAGTCTCCATCGAAGACGAAAACGGTTCGGTCGTCTGGGAGGAAAAGTTGATTGGGAACAAACAGAGCAGAAGGAAAGTCGATTTTGATTTTTCCATCGAAAGCATGGTGGAGGAGCGCATGTCCGAACTCGGTTTGGACCGAAGCGTTGTGGTCAACGCCCTTCCCTTCCGCATGAAAGCCCGGGCTCATCCGGTCGAGGGAGAAGCCAGAGAGGACAACAACGAAAGAAGCCTTCGTTTTGATGCGATTACCAAAAGAAACAGGCTGCTGATCATAGACGGAAGNCCCAGATGGGAAACGCGTTATCTTCGCAATCTCTTCCAGCGGGATGAGCGATGGGAAGTATCTCTGGCCGTGGCCGGGCCGGGAGCTTCCNCAGATTCGCTTCCGAGAGGCGCGGGAACGGATGCCTTTCCCGAAGACAGACGAACCCTCTTTGCCTTCGACCTCTTGGTTCTGGGCGAAATCTCTCTCGAGCTCTTCAAGCCGGAAGAACTCGAATGGATCAGAGACTTCGTGGCCAGCCGAGGGGGCGGCCTNATTCTAATTGACGGTCCGCGTCAAAAGTTCCGAAACTACGCCAAGGACCAAGAGCACCCCATCTCCTCCTTGCTTCCCGTCAAGTGGGTCGAAGGCAGTCCCGAGAGGCTCGCTCCTCATTCCATGACCCTGACCGAAAGGGGCTTGGCGACCCAAGCTCTTTTTCTTCATCCGAAAGCGGAAAGAAACGCCGAGCTTTGGAGTTACCTNCCCCTTCCCGGCTGGGTCTCCCCCTCCCAAGCGCTTCCGGGAACCGAAGTTTTTCTGGAGGCCAAGCTCGACGCAAAGGGGGAAGACAAAGTTCCCCTTCTGGTCACCCGACAAGCCGGAGCCGGGAAGGTTCTTTACGCAGGATTTGACGGCACCTGGCGATGGCGACTTGAAGTGGCTGACGAGTACCACTTGAGATATTGGAATCAGGTCGCCTCCTGGATCATGGAGCAACCCTTCGCCGTGCGGGACGATTTCGTGTCCATTGATCCGGGTTCCTCCAGTTACCGGCCGGGAGAATCGGCGGAGATGCGCATTCGCGTACGCAATCGGGAAGGGAAGCCTCTGCAGGATCAGGATGCCCTCGTCGAGGCTTTGGTCTGGCGAGGCGACAAGGTCATCGCCACCGTTCCCATGAAGCTAGAACCTCAGTCCGGCGGACTCTTTTTGGGCGAAACGCCGGCTCTTCTTTCNGGGAGACATGAAGTGACGGTTCGAGTGGATGGCGTTTTTCAACCTGAGGAATTACTCAGCCGAGCGGAATTTCTCGTCGAAGAGCCCGACAGCCCCGAACTGCAAAACCTNACTTGNAATGAGGAGATGCTTCGGAAAATGTCTGAGTTCTCGGGAGGAACTTACCTCCGTGAAGAACAGATCGATCGACTGAATGCCTTGCTTAGACCCGTCAGCTCGGGACGCCTGGTAAAAAATGAGATCGCCTTGTGGCAAAGCTATTGGTGGTTTGTTCCCATCATATTATTANTGGGCTTGGAACTTTTCCTAAGAAANAGAGCGGGCATGCTTTAACTGAAAGAAAAAGGCAACCATGAGTGTTCAATTGGATCCAATCATAAGAAAAAAATTAAGGGATTTCGGCAGACGNCGCCTCAAGCTTATTTTTCTGCGGGGACTTTGCTCCGGCGTAGTCAGTCTCTTGGCGGTCTTTTCCTGCATCGCCCTGGTCGACTACCTCACCCAAGCCCGAATTCCCGATGACTTAAGATCGGTCATATCCTATTGCGGGTATCTCGTGGTCTTCCTCGCCATCTGGAAANCCTGCGCCCGCCTCTTGTTGGACCTTCCGGGTCAAAGGCAAATGGCACGACTCATCGAACAAACCTCCCCGGAATTTCACGAAGACCTGCTTTCAGCGGTTGAACTGGGCGGAGAAGAAGCGCGAATCGCGGATTCCGANGCTTTCCGCAATCTCGTTCAGAAAGACGTTGCCTCTCGGATCAAAGATCTCGACGTCACCCAAATTCTCCCGATTGCCCGGCTTCGCCGTTGGCTTTTTTCGACCGCAGGCCTGGTGGCCCTCATCATCGGGCTTCTCACCATCCCCGAGTTCGGCATGCAATTCCAGCGTCTCTTTGGTCGGGCTCTTCTTCCGGGAGCAAACATCGCTCCGGTCACCGACCTGCAGGCAACCATCCTGGCCCCATTGGATTCGACCCGCATGACCCCCCGCAACGAGCCTTTGCGATTTCTCGTGGAAATCGATGGGGAGCGCGAGGACCTTGGACGGATTGAAATTCAAACGAGAATGCTAAACAAAAGGCAAAGCCCCTTGGTCATGTCGCCTAGGCAAAACCNAAGGTTTTCCGTCGATTATAACGTTGGCCGGGAACCCTTTGAGTTTCGTATTCTTGAAGATGGCGCCCCAATTGCCATGAAATGGGGCTCGGAACTTTCCCAATGGTTCAACATGGAGGTCGCTTCCCGACCTTANGTCATCTCCTACGAAAAGACCTATACCTATCCCTCGTACACCAGACTGGAACCGAGCTCCTCAAATGATCAGCGAGGAGACTTGCAGGCTTGGGAAGGAACCGTCGTGGAACTTTTGCTTCATACCAACCAAGCGGTAGGCAGCGGACAGCTCAAACTTGATTTGGTGGGTGCCGAAAGCTCTCCCGTACCGCTTGAACCAGTTTCCGGAGGGATGGGTTTAAGAGCGGAAATTCCTCTGCTTCGATCAGGAACTTATCGCGTGGTTGAAGTGCGATCGACCGATACGGGGTGGAACGGCAAGCCCTCTCAGGCCTTCGAAATCATTGCNCAACCCGATGAATCGCCGCAGATTCGGATTGTCGATCCGAAAGAGCGNTCTNTTCTTCTTGCAACCGACGATATCCTGCCGCTTTCCTTCTACGCCCAGGATGACCTTGCATTGGAAAGCATTGCCTATCTCGTTCGGGTAAACAATCGGCCCTGGATCAAGTTCGATTTGCCTGGCATTGAACAACCCATCGACCGAAAAGAAGCTTTGGCTCAGTTCGATCTCGATCTGCTGAAGCTAAAATTAAACCCCAACGACAAGGTGTTGGTCAAATTCGTCGCAAAGGATCGCAAGGGGACTCATTCCGAATCGGAAACTCTTGAGTTATCCATCATATCCAGGGACCTCGACCTTTCGGCGACCGAGGTTCTGAAATTGGAATCCATGATGGTGAACGGACTTCGAGAGCTTTCCTATGCNGCCGAATCTCGNTCCAAGGAAGGAAACGCCCTCTCCAAGTCCTTCAAGGAAAAGCGTTGGGTCGGACCCACGGGCAATCTTCGGGAAACGGCGCTTTCAATACGCGAAGAAGCCGAGCTCCTCTACGAAAAATCTCTTGCGGTCCTACCTGCAATGCCCCGAGGCGCGAACTCCTTTGAAATCTCCTTCCTGGCTCGAGCGGTCAATGGCTTGGTTCATCACCAAGCGGATCAAGCCCTCCTGGAGGCTGACTTGGTGNGTGATGCCGCGGATCCTAAGGCGAAAGAAGCCGCAATCAGAGCATTTCAGACCAAACTCAATGAGGACAAGAACCGGCTTGGCAATCTTCGCAACGTGTCTCAGGACAACTTGGACCACCAGATTCGAGCAGTGGGCGCGGGTTACTTAAGCAAACTTCTTCAAAACCAAAAGGACTTGGTCGAATCCATAAAGAAAACCTTCAACGCTCGGGTG
Organism: Opitutia bacterium; assembly: GCA_002692605.1. GTDB lineage: Bacteria > Verrucomicrobiota > Verrucomicrobiia > Opitutales > Seribacteraceae > Seribacter. The sequence continues at coordinate 17,926 of NZLE01000035.1, read as the reverse complement.
GTTGCCCGCAGGCAAGAGGTTTCCTTCAAACATTGGCAAGTAATCGCAAAACTTTTCAAGCTTGGTAGAAGCTCCTTTCAGGGTCCCATGAAAAACGTCGAGCGGATGGAAGCTTCGGTCAAGGAAGCAATTGAGTCCGAGTCTCCGGATCCGGGAAAAATTTCTCAGGAAATATCAACGTGGAATGAGAGGCTGCGCCAATTCGAAAATCAGCTTTTGGGCATGCTTCGTGGGAATGTCAGGAATTTCAAGTCATCCAGACAAAACCTGATTTGGAACGTAAACGCCTCCTGGGAAGAGATCAGCGAACTGCACCGTCGGTTTTCCCAGTACGAAAACGATACCCAAGACAACGATCCTTTGATTAACTTGATTGGCCAAAGACAAATCCCTTCAGTCGTTGCGTCCTTGCAAGGACGAGCCCGACTGGAAGAGCGACGGAAAGACGCAGACTCCCGATTCGTCAAGGATCTCGGACAATTTGCAAGAGGCCTGAGGAGGATGGGAGACGCTCTTCGCCTTCAGCTCCNAGAGAACGAAAGACCCATTGGGCAAGCGGAGGGGTTCAAGGAGATGACCGGCCTGCTGCGCATTATCGAAACCTATCACGACCTGACGGANGCACTNTCCTTGGCCAATTCGATCGGGCAACGAGAGAACTGGGAAATGGGTCAGTCCGATGCTCTGGCCGAGCGTGCGATCGAATGGGGGGCGACCACCGCTCCATGGCGCCCATTGGCCGATCGAATCCTGGGTATGCCTGTTCAACTGGTCGATGGTTCGGTGGAAAACCGCGACCGGGCTTCCAAGGTCATGCGTGATTTGCAAAACCGTCCCTTCGTCAAGCAGATCGATCAGGAAATGGAGCGCCGAACCAGAGAGCCGCAGAAACCTCCCCGATCGGCAAGCAAGCAAGTCAAACGCATTCAGGAAGAACTCAAGTTCGTTCTTTCCCTGCTTAAGCCCGCTGTCCGAGAGGCCCGCAAGAGGCTCGATGCACTCGCCCCTTCTCTTGCCGAGCTTGCCCGGGCTTTGGNGGTAAAGACGCGTAGTTTNGAACTTGAATCATCTGAGATTCTGGAAAAGGGGATAAAAGAGGAGTTTCGGAAAATGACCTCCACTTTGCAAANCGAACAAAGGGCTCTGGGCAAGGAAATCGGGCTCTTTAACGAAGCTCTCCGCCAAGAGGCGAACATTCAAAACCTTTTGGACGAGGAGGGNCGTGAAATTGCCCGCGATGCCGATGATGCCGCCGCATTTCTCCAAGCCAAGGAGTTGAGCATCGAACAGGCCATCGAGCAGTCCTTGCAATCACTTAACTTTACCGACCAAAACAGCGCTCTCGCAAAAGCCCGAGATGGACAGGGACAACTCGCAGAATTCCTCGAAGCCCTGGCCGAACATTTTGAAGGCATCAAGGAAGGGAAGGACGTGGCTCAAACCCGAGAGGAGTTGCGTGCGACGGAAGAGGAGATCGGGACGAAGGACGAAATGGAAAAACGATTCGAAGAAGCCAAAAGGCTAGCCGAATTGGCCCAACTTCCGGCCGAAGAACTTTTGGCCGAATTGGAGAGGGAACTGACGGTCAACGAACCCATGCAAAAGGAACTGGCTCAAATTGAGGAAGACATTATCGAGCAAGTCGAGGAGAACCTGCAGGAAGCCGCTCAGGAGGAAAAGGAAATCGCCCAGGAAGTGGAGAATTCGGATAAGCAAGTCGCGCAGAAAAAAAAGGAGTTGGCCAAGGAATTGGCCAAACTGAGCAACGAGATCGAGAAACTGGCGGACCAAGAGGTGGAGCGGGCCGCCGATCTTGCCGAAAAAGCCAAGGCAGGTATGGCGGAGGAGAGCCTTGAGGATTCAAGCGATACGCTCGAGGACATTGCCCAAGACCTTAAAGAGCAAGCAAAGCCTGAGAACACCGCATCCGATCTCTCCGAAACCGCGGAGGAGCTGGCTCAGGCTTTGGAGGAAGAGGCCGCAAANCTACAAATCGCGGCGGAAATGGCNNAGGAAGTTTCCGGGCTCACTCCAGAAGAAGCCAAAAGCGAGTCGGAGGAAGCGGAAAAGGAGGCTCGGGAAACAAGGCAATCTGCCCAAGAACTTGCGGAGGAAGCGGAAATCGCTCAACAGGAAGCCAAGCAAGCGAATGACGATGCGGTCCAAGAAATTCAGGAAGCCCTTGACGCGCGGACGGAGGCCGCCCAAGCGTTGAGCAACCTTNAGGAGCAGGAAAAGGATGCAGCCCAAAAACCAAATGATCCGGAAGCNCAAAAAGCCGTCGAAGAAGCCAAACTTGAAACAAACGAAGCTCAGGAATTGGCTGCAGAAAAGATGANCGAAGCAAAAGAGTCTCAGGCCAAAGCTCAAGAATTGAACCAAAAAGCGAACCAAGCGGAGAAGCTCGCCCAAGAAGCTCAGNTCGCCGCCGAACAAAAGGAGGCCGAATCTTCCTTTGCCCAAGAAAGGGCCGAGTTGAGCCCACCTCAACTTGCAAACGCCAACAAAGACGCCGAGCGGGCCCAACAGGAAGCGGAAAAGGCTGCAAAGAAAGCGGAGCAGTTGGCTCAACAAGCCCAAGAGATTTCCGATCGTCTCTCTCAGCTTGAAGAGGAAGCGGAACCGCAACTCGACGCATTGGCCAAGGCTCAGGATGAGCAANTCGANCTTGGACAGGATCTGGTCGAAGCGGCCGAGGATTTGGCCCGCGCCGCCAGGCATGAGGAGAGGCTCGGAAATGAGGCGTCCGCGCAAGCCTTGGAGGAGATTGCGGATGGTACGCAAGACGCTGCAACGGAGGTAGCGGAAGCCGCTCAGGAACTCCAGAACGAGGCCCTTGCCCAACAGCTTGAGGAGTTGGGCGAAGAAGCGATCGAACTTGCGGAAAGCCAAACCGTTCAAGAGGCTTCCGATCACGTCCCACTTGCCCAAGAAGCTCAGGATGAGTTGGAAACGGCCGCCCAAGAAGTTCGGGAAATCGTCGACTCCAACCCTTCCTTTGAAGAGATTGCTCAAGCCGCGCAGGAATTTTCCGATCAGGCCCAGAAAGTCGCGGATGATTTTGCCGAGGCCGCGCAAGAAGCCCAACAAATGGCCAAACAGGCGGAAGAATCCTTTGAGCAAGCCCAAGAACTTGCCAAAGAGGCTAGGGAAAACACTCAAGCCGCTCAAGACCAANAAGCCGCTTCGCCCAATGANCCCAATGCCCAAGAACTTGAACCCGCCAACGAAGCATTGCAGCTCGCGCAAGAAGCCGAGCGAGACGCTTTGGCGGAAGTGAAGGCAGCCAANGAAGCATTGAACGATGCCAACGAGCTGGCTGAAGCCGGGTTTGAGACCGCCCAGGATGCTTCCGAATTGGCCGAAGCCGCCGAATCCTTCGCGGAGGGCTTTCCGCAGGAACCCTCTTTTGCCGAGGGTATGCCAACGGAAACCAAAGAAGACTCGGATTCCCAAGGAGGGGCAGGCGAAGCCTTGGCCGAAGCCGCCGCAAGCATTGAGGATCAGGCGGAAGCGATCGAATCATTCGACGAATCATCCTCACCTCAAGAACCGGGTTCGGAGCTAACCTCCGCTGAAGAAACATTGGCCGATCAGAGCTCGACTAACATGGAAAACGGCGCTGAGGCCTATCCATACGACTCACCGTTAAGTAATCCTGAAACTGCCCTGGCGCTCGCCCAAACCCTCGATGCTCTTGACCAGGCTCTCCATCCGTTGGAAAGTCCATTTCTCGGTGAAGAGACGGAGGGCGNCCCGTCCCCATCAACTCCTTTGGAAGAAATGACGCAATCTCCAACCTCTGCGAACAATTCTGAACCCGCGAATCCGGATCAAGCTTCTCAACAGTCTTCATCCGAACAACCCTCGTCAGGACCGGGAGAGTCCTCCTCCCCCTCTTCTGCGGAAGCTCTCAACCAAGCCGCTCAAGCTCTCGCTCAAGCCACCCAAGCCCAAGCCATGGCCATGGCCGCTGCCAGAATTGCGGAACAAAAGGCCCTGATTGAAGGCTCTACCCTGAACTCAGGAGAAGGATCGGAGGTGGACGCCGCGGCCAGAATCACCTTACAGGATTTGCCCATTCCGAACTTGGAAAACAACTCCGAACTGGAGTGGAATCAACTTCCACCCAAATTGGCCAAGGATTTAATGGGCGGGAAACGAGAGGCTGTTTCGGGAGAGTTCCGCAACCGGGTGGAAGCCTATTTTCGGGCGATGTCCGACCAGTCCCGTCAAACAAGGAGATAAGTTTCATGCAAAAACTCATCTCATTGACTATCCTCTTCTGCTTCGCCGCGGTTTTCGGGCAGGATAACGAAGAGAACTCTTTGGACGTCGGTAACCCCTTCAAACCCGACAAAGTCGACAAGGCGATCGAAAGGGGCATTGGCTTTCTCATGAAAAAACAACGGGGTGACGGAGCGATTCTCGATCGTGGCCACGACACCACCATGACGGCGCTCTCGCTCATGGCCATGGCCGCAGTGGGCAATCAACCGATCAACCCTGATGACAAGGGGCGGATGATGAGGAAGGCGCTGGACTTCGTTCTTCAGGAAGACAGGCAGGATGAGAACGGATACTTCGGCAAAAAGGACAACGGACGGATGTATGGCCACGGAATCATCACGCTGATGCTTTCCGAAATGCTGGGCATGGGAATGGATGACGAAGGGGACAGACTGATTCTGAAAAGATGCGAATCCGCCATCGGACTCATTCTTCGTTCCCAAGCCGTGCCCAAAAGCACCTCCCATCAGGGCGGATGGAGATACTCTCCGGACTCCAGAGATGCGGATCTGTCGGTTACGATCTGGCAATTAATGGCTCTGCGCTCAGCCAAAAATGCCGGGCTCAAAGTTCCCTCTTCGGCCATCGAGGAAGCGATCGGCTATTTGCGGAGATCCTACTGGTCCTCCTTGGATGAAAGAGGTGAACCACTGAGGAAGGTATCCGGTTTCGCTTACCAACCGGGGGGGCACCCCGATTATGCCACTACGGCCGCCGGGCTTCTTGCCATGCAAGTTTGCGGACAATACGAATCTCCCTTCGTCAAAGGAGCCGCCGACTGGTTGCTCGAAAACGAACCCCAAAAGCAAAAAAAATTCTTTTTTTACGGAACCTATTATTATGCCCAAGGAATGTATCAGCGGGGAGAGGAGCATTCCACCACTGCGCGAGAAAAGGTGGAGTCACTTTTACTCGGCATGCAAAAAGGGAGCGGATCCTGGCAGGGTTCAGGTTCGGAGGCCGGACATGGCGAGGTCTACTCCACAACCATGGCAATCCTCGCTTTGGCGGTCAAATACCACTACCTTCCCATTTATCAAAGGTAAGGCAAAGAGCCTACAAATCGTAGGCTCGAATGGCCACCTCCCCTTCAATCATGGCTTGCTCCGAATCGCTGAGCGTGGAAATGAATTCCCGGCAAAGCCCCACCCAATCCCCGTATTCAACGGCAAGACGAGCAACCGGCCAATCCGAACCAAACATCATTCTTGTGGGGCCAAAAGCCTCCATGGCAACCTCAGCATAAGGCCAAAGATCGTCCTTGGTCCAATTTTGCCAGTTGGCTTCGGTGGCCATTCCGGAAAGCTTGCAGTATACGTTTTCCCTTTTGGCTAATTCGAACATTTGGGCTCTCCAAGGTTCCATGATCTGATCGCCGATTCGTGGTTTCGCAACATGATCCAATACGAAAACCTGATCGGGGTGACGATCCACGAACTCAATGGATGGACCCAGTTGGCGTTCGTAAATCAAAATGTCATAGACCAGCTCGTACGCTTTGAGTCGGCGAATCCCCTTATTGAAGGCATCACCCAAAATGAACTGATCATCGGCTTCATCCTGAACGACGTGGCGAACACCCTTAAGCAAAGGATTGGTGGCATAGCTTTCCAAAAGCCCATCCAATTCGGGTTCGGCGATGGGAAACCACCCCACCACTCCCCGAATGAAGGAACATTCGCTCGCGTGCTTAAGCAAGTCTTCGGTTTCTCTCATCGACTGATCGGCCTGAACGGAGATCACCCCATCGATTTTTGCGGAATCGATCACCTCCTTCAGATCTTCAGGTTGGTAATCACGCTTCAGGATACCCATACTATCGTTCATCCAGGAGTAAGTGACCGGATCATATTTCCAAAAGTGATGGTGCGAATCGATTTTCATGGCTTAAGATTGGGGAGGTGATGATTTGGCTTTCATTTCCTTTAGCAAAACGGCCCATCCGATTTGAGCAAGCCTTTGCTTCATTTGACGATAACCCGCTCCGTACACCGGACTGTCGCTCTTAAGCATATTTTCTCTGATAACGGAGGATAGTTTACTTTTCTCTCGATCCAACGCATGTTCGGAAACAAGGTTGCAAAAGCCTTCGATCACCGGAGGAGAGGCATCAATAAATCTTTCGTTTAGCCAAACGTGGGCCCACTCATGGGCGAGCACGGAGACGCATTCGACGTGAGGCAAGCCATACAAAACGAAAATCTTGTGATCAAAAGTGGCGCTGGTCCGGGAACCCCTCCCAACTACCTTGTACTTGGTCAGGGTAAGACCCCGCAAATTTCCTCGGGCATTGATCTTCAGGGCTTCACGATTCAAAAGATTGCGATCCACCATATGCAAAGCCAGACTTCCCTTCGGCTCGGCAAGTCCCAACTCTCGCATTACGGGCTTGATGCGTTGGAGAACCTGTTCGAGCAGAGCCTGATCGAGGACTCCATCCTGAATGCAGGTTTCGCAACTCACCCGACCATCGTCGAAGAATTGACGAGGATTCGCCTTATTGCGGACAAAAAACTTGGAACATGAACCGCAGGATTCAAGTGACTTCCCATGAGAAAGATGAGCCATTCCTCCCCATGGGTCACGCTGAAAACGCTCCCCTCCGACAAAGCCCTTTTCGCAAACCATGCAACGAAAGCAGGACGCATGAAACTCATCGGCGCTGGTTCTTTTGGTTTTACCACTCAGGCCTCGCAAGCAGACCGGACAGCGCGAAACTTTCGCCCACTGCCGAACGTAGGCTTGGTCCTGATCGCTGAAGCGGTTAAGCGAAAAGTGATAGTCACGCCCATTAATTCGTAAGCCAATTCTATCGTCTGTGACTTCAATCAGTTCTCCTTGAGACTTGGTGCCGTCTCGAGTAGTCCAAATCCTTGCCTCTAGGAAAAGGGTATCAAGAAAGAGGCAGGCAAAGAGGAAGCCCGTAATGCATTTGAGCATGAGGGAGATGTTCAGGATTCGAGCAATTGTTCCCAAAACTCAATCCGAGAGGAAATTTGCCGAGGACCGGGCATCCCCGGTTTTTCTCTTTTGGAAAAAGCTCGTTTCAGATCGAAGACTTCACGCCAGTCTCCTTGGAGTAATTCGCAAACTTCACGAGCATCGTCATCCGACAAATCCGGCAAGGATACACCCTTTTCCTCCGCCAATGCAACCAGCGCTCCTACCGCATGGTGAGCCTTTCGGAAGGGCAGCCCTGCCTCAACGAGGTAATCGGCAAGGTCCGTTGCCAAAAGTAAGGGGTCGGATGCCGCATCGCGGCATCTTTTCTCATCAAAGGAACTGTCCCTAAGACAACCTGCCGCAACTGCAAGGCATTGGCTCAGTTGATCAAGAGAGTCAAAGACCGGTGGTTTGTCCTCCTGAAGATCGCGGTTGTAGGTCAAAGGCAGGCCCTTTACGGTTATCAGCAGGTTCGAAAGGTTACCGATAATCCGGCCAGTCTTCCCACGAATCAATTCGAAGGAGTCAGGATTCTTTTTCTGAGGCATAAGGGAAGAGCCGGTGGTGAAGCTATCGGGTAAATCGATGAAGCCAAATTCGGCCGAATTCCAAAGGATTACGTCCTCGGCCAGGCGGGACAAATGCAGAGAGCAAGTGGAGCAAGCGCTTGAGAACTCTATGAAAAGATCACGGTCCGCAACCGCATCCATGCCATTGGGCGTGATTCTGGGGTTACCCTTTTCATCGACGAAACCAAGGGCTTTGGCAGTGAACTCACGGTCCAAGGGTAAGGTGGACCCGGCAATTGCCCCCGAACCCAGCGGGCATACGTTGGCATGCTCCGCAACTTGCGAGAAACGTTCGTAATCCCGACCCAGTGATTCAAGGTAAGCCAAGAGGTGATGACCGACCGTGACCGGTTGCGCTCTTTGCAAATGAGTGTAGCCGGGGATAGGTAAATCCGAATATTTTTTTGCCAGACTGAGCAGAGCCATCATCACACCTTCGATTCCCGTTTTCAGTTGACCGCAGGCATCCTTGAAAAACAATCGCATATCAGTGGCCACTTGGTCATTACGACTCCTGCCCGCATGAAGCTTGTCTGCGGCATCGGTCTTGGCCCGCAAAGCTTGCTCCAGATTCATGTGTACATCTTCAAGTTCAAGTTTCCAGGGAAAATCATCCTGTTGAACCTCTTCGAACAATTCCCGAATACCCGCTTCAATCTCCTGAAATTCCTGAGGACTCAACAAACCTACGTGAGCAAGCATGGAGGCATGCCCCAGACTTCCCTTGAGGTCATAGNCCGCCAAACGCATGTCAAAGGAAACCGACTCNCCGAACACTTGCATCAAGTCNTCCGGGCTTGTGNAGAACCTGCCCCCCCAAGTAACCTGTTTNTCGTCCTTTGACATGTACCCCCCATCATCCAAAGGTTCGGCAAACTCGCAACCCTTTTCAGGATCACTTGGAATCCAACGACTAACTGAAAAGTTTCTTCAGCTTCGCCTTGGCATGATCACGGTTCAACTTGGCGATGAAGTCCAAGGAAATGTCCTTCGGGCAAGCCGCCGAGCATTCTCCGTAATTTCTGCAGTTTCCGAATCCCGCATCATCCATGGCTTCCACCATGGCGAGAACCCGCTTGTCCTTTTCCGCCTTGCCTTGGGGGAGAAGATTGAGATGGCCCGCCTTGGCCGAAGTGAAAAGCATGGCCGAAGCGTTTTTGCAGGATGCAACGCAGGCGCCGCATCCGATGCATGCCGCCGCATCCATTGCCTGATCGGAATTTTCCTTGGGTACCGGCAAGGCATTCCCGTCCGGAGCGCTACCGGTACGAACGGTGATGAACCCTCCGGCTTGGGTAATGCGATCGAAAGCCGAACGGTTCACGACCAAGTCACGAACAACCGGAAAGGCTCGAGCCCGAAAGGGCTCGATCGTAATCGTATCACCATCCTTGAACTTTCTCATGTGCAGTTGACAAGTCGTAGTGGAATTTTCAGGGCCGTGAGGCAAACCATTGATCGTAAGCGAACAGGTTCCGCAGATTCCTTCCCTGCAGTCATGGTCGAAAACGACAGGTTCGATCCCCTCTCCGAGCAATTGTTCGTTGAGTTGATCCAACATTTCAAGAAAAGAGGAATCCTCGGATACTTCGTCCAATTGATGGACTTCAAACCGACCGGGGTCCTCCGCGTCTTCTTGCCTCCAAACTCTGAGTATAAGTCTCACTGGAATTTCGTCATTTGTAGCTGCGAACCGCCAGTTTGACGTTCTCGAATTTAAGCTCCTCCTTGTGCCGGGTGGGAACTTTTCCATCACCGTTGAATTCCCAAACCGCAGAATGAGCGTAGTTTTCGTCATCTCTGGTCGCTTCCCCCTCCTCGGTTTGATACTCCTCGCGAAAATGACCTCCGCAGGACTCGTTTCTTTCGAGTGCATCTCTGCACAACAACTCCCCAAAATCCAAAAAGTCACGAACTCGTCCGGCGCGTTCCAGCTCGGCATTCAGAGTTTCGTTCGATCCGGGCACGTTAAGGTTCTTGTGAAAGTCTTCTCGCAGATCCTGGATTTCTCCAATGGCTTTCTTCAAACCCTCTTCATTACGAGCCATGCCCGCGTATTCCCACATGATTTGTCCAAGGTGCTTATGGTAGGAACGCGATGAACGTTTGCCACTTGCGGAAGTCAATTGATCGACTCTTTGCCTAACCGACTCCATGGCTTCCTTGACTTCGGGTGAATCGGGACTGATGGCTCCGGATCCGGTGCGAGCCAAATAATCCCCAATGGTGTAAGGAATCACAAAGTAGCCGTCACTGAGTCCCTGCATCAGAGCGCTCGCTCCCAGTCGATTGGCTCCGTGGTCGGAAAAATTCGCCTCCCCGAGAGCAAAACAGCCTGGGACGGTTGTCATAAGGTTGTAGTCGACCCACAAGCCTCCCATGGTGTAATGAATCGCTGGGTAGATGCGCATCGGTCGATGGTAAGCGTTTTCACCTGTAATTCGTTCGTACATTTGAAAAAGATTTCCGTAGCGTTCACGAATCGTATCTTCGCCCAAACGAGAAATCGCATCCGAAAAGTCAAGGTAGACTCCTTTCCCACCGGGGCCGACTCCCCGGCCGTCGTCGCACGCCTCCTTGGCCGAGCGGCTCGAAATGTCACGCGGCGCCAGGTTGCCGAAACTGGGATACTTTCTTTCCAAATAGTAATCCCTTTCATCTTCAGCGATTTCATTGGGGTTCTTGTGACAATTTTGCCCATCTTTGGGAACCCAGACACGACCGTCGTTTCTCAAGGATTCGGACATCAAAGTTAGCTTGGACTGATGATCGCCCGAGACCGGTATGCAGGTCGGATGAATTTGGGTGAAGCAGGGGTTGGCGAAACCTGCTCCGTGCCTGTATGCCCGAAAGGCCGCCGTGACGTTGCAACCGATCGCATTGGTGGAAAGATAATAGACGTTTCCGTATCCACCTGTGCAAAGCAAGACCGCATCGGCAGTCCATGCCTTGGTCTCACCTGTGGCAAGATTACGGGTTATGATTCCTTTGGCATGACCGTCGACGACGATAAGATCGAGCATCTCGGAGCGCGTATGCATTTTGACCTGGCCGGTTGAAATCTGCCGGCTCAAGGCACTGTAGGCTCCGAGTAAAAGCTGTTGCCCGGTCTGCCCGCGAGCGTAGAAGGTTCGGCTCACTTGGGCTCCGCCAAAGGAGCGATTGGCAAGAAGTCCTCCATACTCTCTGGCAAAAGGAACGCCTTGCGCCACACATTGGTCGATGATGTTGGCGCTTACCTGAGCCAAACGGTATACGTTGGATTCGCGAGCCCGAAAGTCTCCGCCCTTCACGGTATCGTAAAAGAGTCGATAGATGCTGTCACCGTCATTCTGATAGTTCTTCGCCGCGTTGATTCCTCCTTGAGCGGCGATGGAGTGAGCCCGCCGCGGTGAGTCCTGATAACAAAAACAATCCACGTTGTATCCCAGTTCACCAAGGGTGGCGGCTGCGGAACCGCCTGCCAGACCCGAGCCTACAACGATNATTCTGAATTTCCTCTTATTCGAGGGATTGACCAGTTTGGAGGAAAATCGGTGGTTGTCCCACTTGTCCGCCAAAGGTCCGTCGGGGGTTTTTGAATCAAGTATCATAACCTTTAGAATATCAATTATTGATGCAGAGCCAAAGCGGCGGAAAATAAATTGGGTTCGAAAATTGAAATGATCTCAAACTTTTGACCCAAGACTGCGAGGGGAACAACCGAAAAACCCGAGAAAATCACCCACGCGTAGGCTTTGGCGAAAATATCCAAGGTGGGGCGCCAAGATTCCGATCGCAAACCCAACGATTGGAAAACGCTTGATACGCCGTGGGCAAGATGACTACAGAGAAGAAACATCGCAACAACGTAAAAAACGGATATGACCGTGTGTTGAAAGCCCGCGATCACCATGGAATAAACGTCGTGGATTGGGTTCTCGTCCGAAGAACCAACCAGCGTCATGAGTTCTCCGTATTGGGGGTAAACGACTCGTATGGTAAAATGCAGGAGATGAAAAATGATGAAGGAAAGCAAAATCGATCCGGTGACTCCCATTCTCAAGGAAGACAGACCCGCTCGTTTCGTTCTCTCGATTTTATTGGCATCGGGACGAGCCCTGCGATTCTCCACGATCAGCGCATACGCAGTCCATGCATGGACTATCACGCAAATCAGAAGAAAGAGCCGGGACGCCCACAAAATCGGCAAGGGCAACGATTGCAGGGCATGAGCATAGGCATTGATATACTGTTGTCCCAAAAGAATCTGAAGGTTTCCCGCCATATGCACGAAGACGAAACCAATCAGGACAAGACCCGTTAGAGCCATGAGGTACTTCTTCCCTAGGGAGCTGGTGAACATATCGACAAGTGCAAGTGATTTGGATTTTCTAGCCTTTNCGAATAAATGACGAGATAAAAAAAGTTAATCTTAACGATATTAGCNCAGTCAATTAGAAGGATTAATAGTATACCTCGCTTATCCTTGAATTTCAAGGGATTGCCACAACTTTAGGAAAAGATGGTTGCAAGTTTGACTTGGCTTGTGTGATTTAATCGAAATGCGGGGTATTCGAACATGAAGTACATATTCATAACCGGAGGTGTCGTATCCTCTCTGGGAAAGGGGCTGACCTCGGGTGCGTTGGGGGCTTTGCTCGAGCAGCGGGGTTTGACCACCCGCATCCAAAAGTTCGACCCCTATCTCAACGTAGACCCNGGCACCATGAGCCCTTTTCAGCACGGCGAAGTCTACGTTTTGGACGACGGCGCCGAAACCGATCTCGATCTAGGTCATTACGAGAGGTTCACCTCAGGCAAGCTTTCCCGTTTCAACAANCTAACCAGTGGGCAAATTTACGAATCAGTGATTCGCAAGGAAAGAAGGGGTGATTACTTGGGCAAAACCGTTCAAGTGATTCCTCACGTCACCAATGAAATCAAGGACCGAATCTATGCGGCAGGTGAAGGNGTCAACGCTCTGATCACCGAAATTGGTGGAACCATCGGGGANATTGAAGGACTTCCCTTCACCGAGGCAATGCGGCAATTTGCCAGCGAAGTAGGCAAGGCGAACGTGCTGTTCGTACACATGACCCTTCTGCCCAGCTTGCGGGCAGCGGGAGAATTGAAAACCAAGCCNACCCAGCAGAGTGTGGCGAAACTGCGGGAGATTGGAATACAGCCTGACATCTTGATTTGTCGCACGGAACAGGCAATGACGGAAGAAATCCGCGAAAAGCTCAGTTTGTTCTGCAGCGTTCCCAAGGAAGCGGTNATCGAGGAGATGGATGTGGCGCATTCCATTTACGAGCTCCCTCATATGTTGAAGAATGANGGCTTGGACAAACTTGTGACCCGCTTTTTGGGTCTGGATGCGCCCGAACCGAAACAGGATGAGTGGGAAGAGGTCGTCCACCGGTTGCTCAACCCCAAGCACAAGGTTCGAGTGGGAATGGTTGGAAAATACATGGACCTNCAGGATTCCTACCTTTCCGTAAACGAATCCTTGGTGCATGGCGGCATTCGCAATGATTCCGCGGTCGAAGTCATTCATATCGATGCCGAAGACATCGAAAGAGAAGGTCCGGAGACNCATTTGTCCAGTCTTAACGGCATTTTGGTTCCAGGCGGGTTTGGAGACCGCGGCACCGAAGGAAAGATCCTCGCATCCAAATACGCCAGAGAACAAGGCATTCCATACTTTGGGTTGTGCCTCGGTATGCAGATTGCAGTGATTGATTTTGCAAGAAACGTATTGGGTCTTGAAAAAGCNAACAGTGAAGAGTTCGACGAAGACACGCCCGACCCGGTGATTCACATCATGGATGACCAAAAAAACCTTCAGGACAAGGGTGCCACCATGCGCTTGGGCGCATGCCCATGTTCCCTTAAAAAANNTACTTTCGCNCATTNCGCCTATGGCAAAGAGGAAATTTCCGAACGCCACCGACACCGNTTCGAATTCAACAATGCCTATCGGAAGGATCTCGAATCCGCAGGACTCATCGTATCGGGAATCAACCCTGACCGAAATCTCGTGGAAATCGTCGAAGTNAAAGACCACCCTTGGTTCGTTGGTGTTCAATTCCATCCNGAATTTCAATCCAAGCCCAACAAAGCCCATCCTTTGTTTGCCGCCTTCATCGAAGCTTCCCTATCACAAAAACTGGATGGGGTTCCCGGAAGGCAGTCTGAGAATTCCCCTTCGAGCTGATCGATTCTGCGAAGAGGTGACGTTGGCCGAATTTTGAGCTTTGCCCCTTTCGCCTTCACGCCTCATTTTAGGTTCCGTGATCGTCGATGCCCACACCCATTATTTTGCTGCGGAAGCCGCTCGTAACCCCAAGTCCTTCGCTCAAAAGCATAAGGAGCCACACTGGCTNGAACTTGTTCTTCCAAATGGTAAGGCAGGGCTTCAGGGTTGGGCGAGCCCAGAAAATATGCTTGAGGAAATGAACNAGGCCTCCGTCGATCAAGCCGTTTTACTTGGTTGGTATTGGGAAAACTCNGAAACTTGTCGNATGCAGAACGAATGGAACGCTCAGCTTGTCAAAGAATTTCCAGGTCGATTCATTGCGTTCGCCTCCTATCATGCCGACGCCCAAAGCCCCATTGACGANTTGAAATGGTGTCTGGACAATGGCTTTCAAGGAATTGGAGAATGCCATCCGAGAGTCCAGGGAACCGACCTAAAATCCGCTAATTGGCGAGCCTGCCTGGCCTTTGCCTGCGACAATGGCTGGCCCGTCAATTTTCACGTTACCGAGCAAGTCGGTCATGAATACCCGGGACGTGTGCCCACTCCCTATGAGGAATTTCATTGGTTAGCCAGAGAATTTCCTGAACTCAAAATAATTCTTTCCCATGCCGGTGGCCTATTCCCCTTTTTCGAATTGAATCCCAAAGTACGGATGGATCTGAAAAACGTCTTCTATGACCTCGCTGCCTGCCCCTTACTCTACGATTCCACCCTCTACCAAAAGTTGATTGATTTGGTGGGATACGAAAAGGTTCTTTGGGGTACGGATTTCCCGCTTCGAATCTTCCCAGCCAAACAGACGAAACCCGATTTTTCACAATTCCAAGAGGAATTGCTTTCGGCGACTCACTTGAATCCAACCCAGAGAGAAGCTATCTTCGGAGGTAACCTGCTCTCCCTTCTCCAATGCTGATCGAGCTCAACGATTTAGTTCCCGACCCCCTGCCTGAAAAAATCGTAGAGGCTTCCGGAATTTGGGGAGGCGAACTGAGAATCGAGCCTCGATCCAAAGTTCTCGTCTCGGCTCAATCGGGGATGGGAAAGTCCACTCTTCTGCACATCCTTTACGGATTGCGCCAGGATTACACCGGAACGGCCAAGGTTGATGGCACCTGCCTGCGTCAGTTTTCACCTCAAGAATGGGAAAGGGTCCGTCGTGAAAGAATCTCCCTACAATTTCAGGATCTTCGGCTCTTTCCGAACCTGTCTGCTCGGGAAAACCTTCTGCTGCTGCCGCAAACCAATCCAGTCGCTCCTTCGCTCGAAGAAATGGCGGAACGATTGGAGATGACTCCCTTTTTGAATCAAAGTCTTTCGACCCTTTCTCAAGGACAANGACAACGCATGGCTTTGGTACGAACGCTTCGTAAGCCCTTTAGATTCCTGATGTTGGACGAACCATTCAGTCACCTTGATGAGACCAACCAAATGAGCGCCTGTTCCCTCATAGAGGAAATCGTTGATCGCAACCAAGCGGGGTTGCTCGTTTCTTCACTCGGTTCCACTCCCCACCTCCCCTTTGACCAAATAATCGAGTTATGAAAGAGTCCNTTAACCAGTCAATCCTACAGGCTAGCCTTCAGGTATCAGGCCCNCGTCGAGAACTTCTGATTGCTTCTCTCGGTTGTCTCATGGGCACCTCTCTTCTCCTCCTTGGCATACAGTTTTACCAAGACGCAGACGCTTACCTCGAGCAAAGCCAGGGTCCCAAAAACTACTTCACCCTAAACAAAAAAGTATCGGGTGGAGCCTTGGTCAACCTTGGCAAGAACGATCAGAACTTTGGACCGGATGAACTGCTTGAGATTCGCCAAACGGAAGGCGTCCGCCGTTTGGGAGGGTTTAGCCGAAACCAATTTCCCGTNACAGTTTACATCTGGCCAACCGGCACCGTTGGCTTGGGGGCTGCGGCCAAGGCGGATCTGTTCTTCGAATCCATTCCCGATGAATTTCTTGATTTTATTCCGCCCGATTGGGAATGGGAGGAGAACGNTTCCTTCGTGCCCATCATGGTGCCTAAGTTTTACCTTGATCTTTGGAACTTCGGGCTCGCTCCNTCGCGAGTCGAATATCCCTCGCTATCCACAAAGGCAGCCTCGGGGATGCCCATCGAAATCTTTATCGGCAAAAGCCGAGAGGCGACCTTAGAGGGTCGCTTCGTCGCCTTCAGCAAACGCATCAACAGTGTGCTTGTGCCCGAAAGTTTTTTGAGATGGGCTAATCAAAAGTACGGGCAACCCGATGCCGGAAAGTTTTTTTTCCTTTGGAAGGAGGGAACGATTAGCGGTCCTCCCATCTCTCCATCCGCCTTGTCCGCTTTGCGAAACGAGGCGAAGTTCACGGAGTGGGAGGTCTCGCCTCTCGACCAACCGGCAAACCGGATTCCTGCCGCTGAAGCTTTGGCAGAGCCCGTAGCGTCGGATGGACCTTCTAGGATCATTCTCGAGGTTGTCGATAACCCATCCCCTGCCCTCCATGCGCTGATTGAGGAAATGGGATACGAAATGAATCGTGAGTTTCCCGAGCAGGATCTCATCAAAAAAGCTCTCAATGGCCTCTTTCTCGGTATGGTTGGGATCGGCTTGATCATCTCGATTCTTTCCATTTCAACCTTTGCCAGCAGTTTTCGCCTGGTAGTCGGAAGAGCCTCGGAACCCACCCGCAATCTTATCCTCTTGGGGTTTTCAAAAGATCAAATTTCAAGAGTTTTCTTTCATCGGTTCATCAGACTCTTTTCCACCACCCTCTTGGGAGCGGTCCTCGTCTCCTGGGCGAGCAAGTACTATCTTGCCGAAAAGGCAAAGGATTTGGGTTTCGAGAGCGAATCCGGACTATCGGCAATCTCCCTTGCCTGTCTTGCTGTCTATGCGGCGCTCTACCTGATCCTCAACAAAAGGGTGATTGAAAAGTCCGTCGGAGAACTCGTCAACCAACCTTCATCACCAATTCGTCATCCTTGACGGCAAAAGAAACTTCGGTCCCCTCTTCCACTTCTCCGGCTACCAAGGCTCGCGCAAGTTGGGTCTCCACCTGTTTTTGCAAAAACCTTTTCAAGGGACGGGCTCCGTAGGTCGGATCGTACCCCTTTTCTCCAATCCATTTCTTCGCTGCTGAAGTAAAACTGACCAAGACTTTGCGATCTGCGAGCCTCTTGTTCAAGCCGGCAAGCAAGAGGTCGACGATTTCTGTGATTTCTTCGAGAGAAAGGGGTTTGAAAAGAACAACGTCATCAATCCTATTTAAGAATTCGGGCCGAAAGTGATCGCGTAATTCGGCCATCACCGATTCGCGAGCAGTTTCGGCAATCTCATTTTCGAGCAGGTTTTCCTGAAGGTAACGACTGCCCACGTTCGAAGTCATGATCACAACGACGTTCTTAAAGTCGACCGTTCTGCCTTGAGAATCGGTAAGCCGTCCATCGTCCATCAATTGCAACAGGACGTTAAATACGTCCGGATGGGCCTTTTCGATTTCATCGAAGAGAATCACCGAATAAGGTTTTCTGCGGACCGCTTCGGTAAGCTGTCCGCCCTCCTCATATCCCACATAACCGGGAGGCGCCCCGATCAAGCGTGCAACGGAATGCTTTTCCATATACTCGGACATATCGATGCGAACCACGTTATGCTCACTGTCGAAGAGACTCTCGGCAAGGGTCTTGGCCAACTCGGTCTTTCCTACCCCAGTAGGCCCAAGAAAGAGAAAGGATCCGATTGGTCGCTGTGGGTCCTTGATGCCTGCCCGAGCGCGCATGATCGCCTCGGCAACCGCGTCGACGGCTTCATTCTGACCGATCACCCTCTCATGCAAAATTCCTTGCAGACGAAGGAGTTTTTCGCGTTCGCCTTCGATCAACTTGGTCACCGGCACTCCGGTCCAA
>NZLE01000034.1 GCA_002692605.1 Opitutia bacterium | reverse complement strand
TTGATCCGCTTCTATGAAAAGGACGTCGATCAATGGGAACTTTTCGACCTGAAGAACGATCCGAGCGAGTTGACCAGCGTCTACGGAACCGCGAAGTATGCGGTGGTGCAAAATCGGCTTTCCCGTCAACTTGCCCTTCATCGGCAACAATTGGCGGTTCCGTCGGACGACCCTCCTCAGTCCGTAGTCAAACGCATGCCTCCCCGAACCCGTAAACCAACTGCCCCCAAATGAGAATCCTGTCCTTTATTGTATTCGCAAGTATTCTTGCCCTTCCCGGTTTCTCAAAGAACGAATTACTCTTTTCCGGAAAGGATCTTCAGGCCTTTGAGCTGAGACCGGGATCCTGGGAGATTGAATCCGATGGATCAATCGTTTGCCGCATGGAGAAAACGACGGATAAGAAAGGGGTCGAACGCCTCAAGGGAATGGGCTTCCTTTGGACCAAACGAGAATTCGGTGATTTTGCACTTTCGCTTGAATACAAATTGTCCGAAGGAGCCAATTCGGGAATCTTCTACCGAACCGACAAGGACGACCCGGTTCAGGGTGGGTTCGAAATTCAATTGATGGATAACGAGGGCTATCAGAAAAAAGCAAGTAAGGCTCTGCCACCACGTAAGCTGAACGCATCCTTTTACGACGGATTGGCGCCCAAGGGCGATTATGCCAAACCGGTCGGACAATGGAATCGAGCTAAGCTAGTTTGTAAGGGACCCCGGGTTTCCTTTTTCCTAAACGGTCAGTCCGCCTTTTCGATCAATCTGGACGATTGGAAGGAAGCGGGGAAGAATCCGGACGGAACGGAAAACAAATTCAAAACCGCCCTAAGGGACTTGCCGAGAACCGGACGGATCGGGTTCCAAAATCATGGACAAGTGGTTTGGTTCAAAAATATCCGCATCCGGGAGTTTTAAAGTGAAGGGATTTTTTTTACTGGGCTCTCTGCTTCTTGGTCAGGCCCTGATCTCCGCAACTGAAAATTGGCCACGCTTTCGCGGAAACAACGGAGACGGATCGGCGGACTGCCACATCCCCTCCGAGTGGAAGACGCAGCATTATCGGTGGAGCCTCCCGCTTGAGGAATACGGTCATGGCAGCCCTGCGGTATGGGGAAACCGCGTCTTCCTCAATACCTCCGCCGACAAAGGAAAAACCCGTACCATTCTCTGCGTGAACGCCAGAAGCGGAGAAATCGAATGGACCCGTTCCTATGCTTCCAAAACCCATAAGACTCACCGCTATAATAGCTTTGCCTCCAGCACACCGGCACTGGACGACAAGCGGGTCTACTCGGTATGGGGGCACGCTTCTGAACTGAGGGCTTCCGCACACGATCACCAGGGAAAGCTTCTTTGGGAAAAAGACCTGGGTGGCGTAACCGGTGGACATGGCTTTGGCGTTTCTCCGATCGTTCATCAGGATCTTCTGATCGTACCCAATGATCAGGAAAAGGGCGGCGGATCCCATTACGCTTTGGATGTCGCTACCGGTGAAATCCGATGGCAAGTTCCCCGGGCAAGCAAAAGACTGACTTACTCCACCCCCTGCGTGTTCACCTCTCCGAAGGGCAGTCATGAGTTGATTTTCACCAATTGGTGGCTTGGTTTCACCAGCCTGTCTCCCCAAACGGGCAAACTACTTTGGGAGCTTTCGGTGTTTGGGCGCCCCCATTCGGAACGGGCGATTTCCTCCCCCATCGTGGCGGGAGATCTGGTCTTGGGGGTTTGCGGATTCACCACCCTCGACAAGCACTTGGTGGCCATCCGACCAGCCTCGGCTTCGCAGGATGGCCAAGCCCGGGAGATATGGAGAATGGAGGAAACCATGCCCCACATCCCAACTCCCCTGATCTCCGGAAACAGGCTTTATCTCTGGGCGGATAGCGGAGTGATTACCTGCCTGCGTCCGCAAACCGGAGAAAAAGTCTGGAAAGCCAGGGTCGAGGGAGTGAAGGATACTTTCTTCGGCTCTCCCGTTCGGGCAGGCAATAAAATCATTTGCGTCTCCGCCTACGGACAGGTGGTGATCATCGAGGATGGAGAAGCATTCAAGCAGTTGGGAGTGACCAACCTGGAGACTGTCTGCCGCTCCACTCCCGCTCTCGCCAATGGAGACCTTTATCTGCGAACCTCCGAGCAGCTCCTTTGCGTACGGGGTGATCAAGCCTCAGCCAATTAGAATAAAACCATCAATCNNAGATAATAATCTCATCCCGTTTATTGAAAACCTTTTGCGTTGAAACAGCAATCTAGAGAGGGCGCATTACGGACTTTGGCGTCGGCTATCGACTCCATTTCCCTCCCCCACCCCGTACGGGTTGGGATCGATGGGATGAGCGCATCGGGCAAGACCCGTCTGGCCGATGACTTGGCGGAGACTCTACGGACCATGAAAAGATCAGTTTTCCGGGCCGGATTGGATGGGTTCCATAATCCACCGGAGATCCGGCATCGTCTGGGACCGCTTTCGGTGAAGGGATACTTTGAGGATTCCTTCGATTATAACAGCGTTCGGGAGCAAGTCCTTCTTCCCCTGGGACCCAAAGGTGATGGTAGGTTCAGGGAAGGAAATTTTGACTACAGGAAAGAGCAACGGGAACGCGCTTCACTTATTCAGACAGAGCCCGATTCGATCCTGCTCTTCGAAGGCGTTATGCTCTTTAACGAGGAGTTGGTCAATTGCTTCGACTACCGAATATTGGTGGAGTGTTCGGAAGAGAAGATCATGAAGCGGGCAAAGAAGCGGGATCTGGCGCACTTCAAGAGTCTTCATGTTCTGGAGGAGAAATATTTACAGCGCTTTNTTCCCGGACAAAGGATTCATTCGGCCAAAAACAAACCGGAGGAAAGAGCGGATGCCATCCTCGGNAATGATGACCTGAACGCTCCCGACCTACGCTTCCTCTGCCGGAGGTCTTGAGGGATTCCCGTTTTTTCTCGAGAAAACGCTGACCAAGAGAACGAAAAAGCAAAGGGTGAGGTTGAACAGGGGAATCTGNAGGGGCAAAGGTAGCGAATAAACGATCGCGGTGGCGGGAATCCAGACGATCCAGGTCGAGACCATAAAGACGATGATTTTGTCAAGCAGACTGGAAGAATTCCATTGCCTACGCCATTGGGAAAGGGAAAAGTCCGCCTCCTTCCACTCGTAAAAGAATGCGGTCACGGGGCTTGCCCAAAGAATACAGTAAACGAATTGATCCACCAACACCTTCTTGACGATGGTCTGCCAATGATTGTCCGAACCGAAGAACCATGCCTGCAAGCGGTAAAACGCATCCACGTCCAGTCCGCGCAAAGCCCAATAAGAGATGAACAGAACCCCATGCCCCCAGTGGAGGCCAATGCGTTCGGCCCCACTCCATCGCAAATAAAAATAGGGAATGACTCCTCCGAAAAAAGCGGTCGAAAGNGCGGAATAGACATAACCGTATTGCATCTTCCATTGAATGACCTTTTCAAACGCGGGTCGCGTTTCCGTCCAGAAATAGTAACTGCAAACCAAAGCCAGCCCAATGCACCAAAGAATGAAACCGGGAAGAAGATTCATCCTCATGGCGGCGAGAATCCGACCGTTCAAGGTTTCATTTGCAGGTTTCGCTTTCATCCGTTCGTTCATAAATTAAAAAAGGAATTTCCGCAGTTCTTTAATTGCTCCCACCAAATCCNTTGATTCGCCCAACGAATGCTTTCATTTACNCCGTTGCCTTAAACGAATCTTTCCTGATAGAAATCCTCCNTAANCCAAATCATCTCCCAACCATGAATATTTACGTACATAAGGACGGAACCCAATACGGACCATACACACTCGAGCAACTCCAACAATACGTTCAACAAGGATCCTTTTCNTTGCANGACCAAGCCTGCCATGACGGNCAAAATTGGGTGAGNGTCGGTCAAGTCCCCGGAATGGCTCAACCTGCGACTTCAGCGGGACAAAAGCCCGCATCAGGCGCGNCTAAAAGCATTCGTTCCGGGCAAAGGAAATCCACTTCCAAACAAGGCCAGACACAACCGCAATCTTCCGCCAANCCCTCCCAAGGAAGTTCCAAGAAAATCATTCTTTGGGGAGCCATTGGGGGTGGTTTGGCAATAATCGTCACAGTTGTATGCCTTCTTCTCCTATCGGGCGAAGAAGAGGAAAAAACCACNGCAACCGCCGAGCCTCAGAAAGAAACCGAATCCGAATCGACGTCTTCCTCGGAAACCGAAACTGATGAACCGGCATCGGTTTCCTCCTCCGTGGCTTTGCCTTCCGTCCCNATGCTCGAACGGATTTCATCCGATGCGGGCGCAGTCATTTTAATTCGAATCAACGATCTTCTGACCAAGGGCGAAAAGGACATTCTTGCACTNTTGCCCCCGGGATTGCCGCCCATGGTAAGCAAGGCTCTCNAAGATCCGNCCTCCCTGGGTCTTGACGTTTCCGAACCCCTGCAAATTCATCTGATTTCTCATGAAGACGCCAATCTATCTCCAACCGNTGGCCTCGCGGGAAAATTATCGGACAAGCAAAAATTCATGACCACCATCGAACTGCTCGCCGGACTCGAGGCACCTCAGCAAAAAGATGGCTATCTTCTCTACCAACCAATCGCTGGCGCAGAGGACTCTGAACTTCAAATCGCCATCGGATCCGACTTCTTTTTCGCCGGTGGCGCCAAGGAACCCTCTGACCGAGAACCATCCATAGAAAGATTTATGATTGCGGATGGCGAAGACGGACTGCTGGCCAAAGACGAATCCTTTTCGGCATTCAGCGTGGAAAAAAACGATCTCAGCGTGTGGTTCGGAGGAGACGCCATTCTGCAGTCAGTCGGTTCGCAACTCGATGGAGCGGACTNGGGAATGCTTGAGGGAGGAAGTGGAAACCTAAACCTTAATTTCGAAGATGGAGAAATGGTGGCCCAGATGAATTTCAAAACTCCGAATGATGAAATGAGCTATGGAAAAGGCTCTTTCTCCAATGGCATTCTTTCCTTCGCCCCCTCCGATGCNTTATTGTCCCTTGGCTTTGCGATGGATCTTGGGAAATTCATCAAATTTGCGGAGAAGGAAATCCTTCCCGAAGTGGGACAAGAACTCAAACTGGACGAACCCGTGGATGAACTCGGAGGTTTGACGATGAGAGATGCAATCGATTCCTTCACCGGGGAGTTTCTCCTCTCGCTCACCGACGTCAAAATGCCTGATCCAAGCGCCATGGGCGGTTTGCCCGNTGGTCCACCGGCAGACACCGAGACGGATCCTTTCGGAAACGATGCACTAACTCCCGGAGAAGCGGATCCCTTTGGTGATCCGGACATGCAGGGAGGTGGCTCCCCTTTTCCCGGTCCGGATGGAGGACCGGCGGGTGGAATGGATCCGGCGGCCANGATGATGGGAGCAANGCCCAAANCCGAATTCATCATAGCCGCTTCCATNGACACCGAAAAATGNCTCAAACTCAAGGCGACCCCCCCCCTCGCCATGGGATTGGGATTGGCTATGATGCAAGGAATCTCAATCACTGAAAAAAATGATTTCCTCCTCCTTGCCAGCAAGGATCATATCGAAGCCACCCAATCCGGATCCGTAGGGAATCCAATTAGTGGCGCCGGCAAGGAAATGTTCGAAAAGAATGATTTTGTACTCAAGATCAACGTCGCTCCGATTTTGAAGATGGACCTTCCCCTACCGCCGGGCGGTCCGTTGAAAATGATGGAGCGGATTTCCCATTTGGAAATGGCTTCCAACTCCGAAAAATCCTCTGGTTCGGGAACCATGAAATTGGTTTTCGCCAACCAGAATGAAAATTCCCTCAGCATACTTCTGCAAATGATCAAAGTCATTCAGGAGATGCAACCCACGCCCGTACTGGTTGATGAGCTTGAGATGGAGGGAGATTTTCAATTCGAATAATCCAATGGAGGAAAAAGTCGAAGAGATTGAATCGCTCGACCCTCCCGAAAGCAAAGAGGAACCTTGGTGCTCGACTTGCCTGGGTTTCACCGATTACCGCAGAAAATGGGACACTGTCAGCCGCGGCGATCTCGACGGAGGAGCCTATTCGGAAGTTCTGGAATCTCCCTTTTGCGTGCAATGCTCNAGTCCTATGCTTTTCCTCTCCACCNGCAATCGGCTGGTCCTTTGGACCAACCTTGCGACAANTTTCGCGTTTGCCTTGGCNATGTTGTCGGTTTGGACNCTATTCGGAATCAATTCGGCNTCTCTGTTTGGCTTGGGCGTGTTCGGTCTGTTTTGCTTCCTGACCAGCCGCATACCTCAGAAATCGAGGCTCGCTTTGGTTACTTGGAGAAAAGCTCAAAAGGAAGAAAACCTAAGGAAATTGCTCCAAAGACTTTAGGAACCGGACCGGATGAGAGAATCCTGAAATGAAATTCGACGGGCACGTCCATTTTGTCGGNGATGGATCCAANGGAAACGGATGCTGGTTACGCAGGAACTCCCTGTTGGATCAAGTCTCCGAACCCATTCTCAAAAGACAGGCGGGNATTTTCGAAACAAGCCGAAGTCTTGGCTTGGACCGGGCTTACGAGCAAATGCTTCTCGGACTGATTGATACTTCCAGCCTCGATGCGGTCCTTCTTCTCGCCATGGATTATCCTTATGACGAGAAGGGCAATTGCCTGAAGCAAAAAGCCAAGTTCTTCGTTCCCAACGATCATGTGCTCGACCTTGCAAAAAAATACTCCCAAATCTTTTCCGCTTGTTCCATACATCCGGCAAGAAAGGATGCGATCGAGGAACTCGAACGGTGCGCCGAGCGTGGAGCCAAAGTGCTCAAACTTCTTCCCAATTGCCACAACCTGGACTGTTCGGATCCTCGTTATCGTCCCTTTTGGGAAAAACTCGCTCAACTCGGGCTTCCTTTCCTGGCTCACACCGGCGGAGAGTTTTCCGTTCCCGTGCTCAATTCAAAGTTCGCGGACCCTCGGCTTTTGCGACTACCTCTCGAATGTGGAGTAACCGTAATCGCCGCTCATGGAGCCGGTAAATCCGGTCTGTTCGACCCAGACTACACCGAGGACCTGCTGCGGATGATGAAGGAATTTAAGCGACTTTTCACCGACAACAGCGCTTTGGCCAGTCCGAACCGATGGCGCACCCTACCCGCATTGCTGGACGCAAAGGTCCAGGACCGGGTGGTTCATGGCAGTGACTTTCCCATTCCGAGCGGCGGCTTCGGACCATGGATTGGAGGCTTGCTGAGCGGTGAGAGTTACCGGGAAGCCCGAAAAATCGCCAACCCCTTGGAGAGAGATTGTTTCATCAAGCAGGCTGTGGGTTTCCGCGAATCGACCTTTACGAGACTTCCGGACTTATTGCCCTGAAGGAGATGGACTTTTTCAAGTCGTTTTGGGAAGATAAGCATTGAGCAGAGTCACCCCGATGATGATCAAAGCCAGTCCGGCGAACCCCTGCCAAGGAAGGTTTTGCCGATAAAGGAAAATTCCCAAAACCGTCACCAAGGCAATACCCAAACCGCTCCAAGTCGCGTAGACCACCGCTAGGGGGAGTTCCTTCACCGCATGAGTAAGGAGGTAAAAGGACAGCAGGTAACAGAGAACCAACCCTCCGCTTGGAAGTACTTTTTTGAAGTTTTCGCTCAACGGTAAAAGCAAGGTACCCGACACCTCGAAGAGAATCGCCCCAAAGAGAAAAAGATATGCGTTCATTGCGAAACCTTAGCCTTTTGGTTGAAATTGGCAACCCACCCATGAAGGGAATTCCATTTCCGACCCATCGAACTCTTGATGAGCGATCCGATTTGGGCTATGAGAGAATCATCATGCTTATTCATAACATTCTCTTCTCCTCCCTGCAATTTCTGCTCGTGGTTCTTCTTGCGCTACTCGGAACCCATGCCCTCGCCCAAAAGCAATCCGAAGCTCCCAACGTTATTTTGGTTCTTGTCGATGACATGGGCTGGATGGATTTGAGTTGTCAGGGCTCCGACTTTTACCGGACCCCAAACGTCGATCGGCTCGCTGAGGAAGGAGTTCAATTCACCAATGGTTACGCAGCCTGCGCCGTATGCTCGCCCACCCGCGCCGCAGTTCAAACCGGTCGCTATCCCCATCGACTGGGAGTGACCGATTGGATCCGTTCTCTTTTTCAAAGAGGAGGATTGGGAACACCTGAGAAGAATCCGACGGAGTACGTCGGCGGAAAAAATCGAAAACTACTCTGCCCACCCAATCCCTATTGGATGGAAAGTTCGGAAATCACCCTTGCGGAAGCTCTCCGGGGAAACGGATACCAGACTGCCTATATTGGGAAATGGCATTTGGGGGACGAGCCATGGTATCCCGAAAAGCAGGGCTACCATGAAAATTTCGGGGGTTGCGACTATGGGCAACCCCCTTCCTTCTTCGATCCCTACAACAACCCCAAGCACAAGCACCCCACCATTCGCGCGGGTATCCACAAACTGCCTGGAAGAAAGAAGGGAGAATACCTGACTCACCGCGAGGCGGATGAAGCGGTTGCTCTCATCCGAGAATGGAAAGATCAACCTTTCTTCATTCAGGTTTCCCATTACGCGGTTCACACACCCATCCAAGCCATCCAGGAAGTGGCGGATCAATACAAATTCAAGGAGGGAATGTCGGAAACGAATCGTAAGTATGCGGCCATGGTCGAATCCATTGACGATTGCATGAGAGATATGCTCGCGGAATTGAAAAAGCATGGAATCGACGAGAATACCATGATCATCTTCACCAGCGACAATGGGGGCTTGGACCGAAAGGGAAATCCTACCGAAAACGCGCCTTTGCGAAGCGGAAAAGGATACTGCTACGAAGGTGGCATCCGGGTGCCCTTTCTGGTACGTTGGCCAGCCGCCGTTCCACCGGGAGTTGTGTCGGACGAACCGGTCTCCTCGATCGATCTGTTCCCCAGCATTCTTGAGGCTACCGGAACTCAACTCCCCGAGGACCGACCCATCGACGGCTTGTCTCTGATCCGACATCTTCGCTCCGAAGCAACCGAATCCCTCGGACGGGAGAGCCTTTTTTGGCACTTCCCTCATTATCGTCACGCTCCCGGCCCCTACTCCATCATTCGAAAAAGGAACTGGAAACTGATCAAATTCTGGGAAGGAATATACGAGTTGTATGACCTCGACAAGGACTTGGGTGAAACCAAGAATCTCGCTGATCTGATGCCGGAGATCGTTCGTGAACTCGAAGGGGAATTGCTCGCCCGACTCCGTAGAGATGAAGCCAAGTTACCCCGTACCAACCCAGAGTATTCCAAATAAGTCCAAGGAGAGCTTCTTGCCAAAGTCAGAGTATTTTGAGGGCCTTACACTTTGGATTTTCAAATGATTGTAAC
>NZLE01000033.1 GCA_002692605.1 Opitutia bacterium | reverse complement strand
AAATATTCCCAAGTTGATGAATTTCATGCACGACTTCGGCTTGATCACCGGGCGTGATCCCAAGGGCGAATATCATCCGATGACGGATGTGATTCACAAGGTGCTCAATGATTTGACGGTCGATGAATGGGCCATCATCATAGGTGGAGACTCCCATACCCGTATGTCCAAGGGCGTGGCTTTTGGGGCGGACTCCGGGACCGTTGCCCTTGCCTTGGCCACGGGTGAAGTGTCCATGCCCATCCCCGAATCTGTCAAGGTCACCTTCAAGGGGGAATTGAAGGATCACGTCGACTTTCGCGACGTCGTTCACGCCACCCAGGCTCAGATGCTCGATGAGTTCGGGGAAAACGTCTTTCAAGGTAGAATCATAGAAGTTCACATCGGAACCTTGCCTGCGGACCAGGCCTTCACCTTCACGGATTGGACGGCGGAAATGAAGGCCAAGGCTTCGATTTGCATTTCCCAGGACGCCACCCTGATCGAATCGCTGGAGATCGCCAAAAGTCGGATTCAAGTGATGATCGACAAGGGGATGGATAACGAAAAGCAGGTCCTTCAGGGTTTGATCGATCAGGCGGATAATAGAATTGCCGAAATCAGTTCGGGTGAGAAACCCGCCTTAACTCCCGATGCCCACGCCAAGTATTATCGTGAATTCGTGGTGGACTTGGATCAGGTGGTCGAACCCATGATTGCCGACCCGGACGTCAACAACGACGACGTCTCGAAAAGATACACCCATGACACCATCCGCCCCGTTTCTTACTACGAGGGCGTGAAGAAGGTCGATCTTGGGTTCGTGGGTTCCTGCATGGTGCACAAGGGGGACCTGAAGATCGTTTCCCACATGCTTCGGAATTTGGAAAAGGAACGGGGNAAGGTNGAATTCCAGGCTCCNCTGGTGGTCACCGCTCCGACCTATAACATCATAGACGAACTCAAGGAAGAAGGCGACTGGAANATGCTGCAGAAGTATTCCGGTTTCGAATTCAACGATGATTCTCCCAAGAATGCCGCCCGCACCGAATACCAAAACATGATGTACCTGGAGCGGCCCGGATGCAACCTATGCATGGGCAATCAGGAAAAAGCCGAAAGAGGAGACACCGTCATGTCCACCTCCACCCGACTCTTTCAGGGGCGCGTAGTGGAGGATTCCGAGCGCAAGAAGGGAGAATCCCTTCTTGCATCCACTCCCGTGGTCGTGCTCTCTGCNATTTTGGGAAGNATTCCNACCATGGAAGAATACGAATCTGCGGTGGAGGGCATCAATCTGACCAAATTCGCTCCGCCCTTGGAGGCCATGAGCAACTAATTTCNNCGAGCCATTGATTTTTCCGAAACGATACGAGTTTCNCCTTNGNAAAAGGGNANAATTGACTCGTTTTTTTCGACNTTGATGTTCTTCCCATCGNGTGTGAAACCTTTCATGCGCCCTTTCACTTNATTATAATTTTCCTCTCTTGCCCCAAGCCATGAAATCCNTTTGTCGAATTAAGAATCTCTTTCTTCCCATCTTCTGCGCGCTGATCTTCTGTCCGTACATGCATGGGGAGGAAACGGATGAGCGCCATTTGTTCATTCTTTCCGGCCAATCCAATATGGCCCGGTTCAAGCCGAGCCTCTGGTTTACCCCTGCCCTTTCCAAGGCTCTNGGAGAGGACCGNGTAATCGTGAGTTTTTACGCAAAGGGCGGGCAACCCATNTCCAAGTGGTACAAGGGTTGGAAAGGCTCAGACGGTTCGACCGACCCCCANGCGGGCGTTCTCTACGATACCATGATGCAACAGACCAGGGATAAGATTCGAGGCAGCAAGATCAAGACGGTGACTTTCATCTGGATGCAAGGAGAANNCGACGCCAAGGCCAAGAACAGCGAGGTTTACCTGAATGGCTTGCATGGTTTGAGAANGCAACTGGAGGCGGATTTGGGAAGGGAGGATCTCGGCTTCGTGATCGGAAGATTGAGCGACAGTGGATTCTACCGGAGACGGGACAAGAAGAGGGTCGAAAATTCGGATTGGAAGGGAATTCGAGATGCCCAGGAAGCGTTTGCCAACTCCATGGAGCGGGCGGTGTGGATTGATACGGATGATTTGAATGGAGAGAAGAACGAATTGCATCTGATCAAGCCGGGAGGGTACGAANCCCTGGGGAAGCGCTACGTCGATGCCGCCCTTAAGTTGGTCAACGGGAAATGAATTTTCTTCTGAGCTAAGCTTCGTCCTCTTATGCGAATCCTTTTCACAATCCTGGTATGCGGGCTGATGTCCTGGTCGGCGAAAGCCTTGGAAAAACCGAATATTCTCTTCGTTCTCTTTGATGATATGGGTTACGGAGAGCCTTCCTGCTACCGCCCGGAAAGCTCATTCAGGACTCCCGGGATCAATCGNCTGGCAAGGGAGGGTATGCTTTTCACGGATGCTCATGCGTCGGCGGCGAGCTGCACGCCCACCCGGTATGGATTCCTGACCGGAAGATACCCCCACCGGATCGGACAGTACGGAGTNCTCAGCACCTTCTCCCCTCCCCTCATCGAACCCGAACGCCTGACGGTGGCTTCCTTTTTGAAGAAAAACGGATATNCCACGGCATGCATCGGNAAATGGCATCTGGGCATGAATTGGGGAAGANCCAAGGTCAAGGGTAAGAATAAGGGGAAGAAGGAACTCGAAATCGGAGAAAAAATGACGGGCGGACCGAATGCCTTGGGNTTTGANTACTTTTATGGCTTCACGCATGCNCGAAACATCGAAATGGTCATCGAACAGGATACGGTGGTGAAGCGGGTGAAGGCGGTCGAGAACCAGCCTCTGATGATTNCCAGGGCCGTAGANTACCTCAACCAAAGGCCGAATGGGGGAAAGCAGCCTTTCTTTCTCTATTTCCCGATGTGCCCCCCGCATAAGCCGGTGGTGCCCGCAGAACGATACGTGGGCAAGGGCGGAGGCGAAGGAAAGGGATCCTACGCCGATTGGGTTTACCAGGGGGACGATATGCTTGTTCAGCTTCTGGATGCCTTGGAGGCGAACGGGTTGGCCAAGGATACCCTGGTGATCGCTACGGCGGACAATGGGGCGGCCGGCAGGGACTACCCCCCCCTTCGCGACAACAAGGGAAGCATTTACGAAGGCGGTCACCGGGAGCCCTTTCTGGTTCGTTGGCCGGGTAAAGTCAAACCGGGTTCGAGAAGTGAGCAAATCGTATCCATCACCGACGTCTTCGCCACCTGCGCCGAAATCATCGGGCGGTCGCTGCCTGAGGACGCTGCCGAGGATAGCGTCAGCTTTCTCAATTGTCTGCTCGGCAAGCAAGTCGGTCCATTCCGGGTGGCGAGCGTTCAGCAAAGTGGAAAAAAATCCTTCGCACTTCGAAAGGGAAAATGGAAACTGATTGATCATGGGGACGGCAGGCATGAGCTTTTTGATCTGGAGGCCGATTTGGGCGAGACTCTTGACTTGCATGGCAAGCAACCCGAAGTGGCCCGGGAATTGGCTGGGGTGTTGCAAAGCTATCTCGACCGGGGGCGCTCCACTCCCGGTCCCGCCCTACCGCTCAGCCACAAAGTCTCCCTCGATGAGGTTCGTTACAAGAAAAAGTGATTTGAGTGAACGGTCCGGCATTACCGGTACCTAAAGAGAACTTCTTTGGGGATGTGGCATTTCTCATCCGGGCATTTGGTCAAGCGGTCCTGGTGCTCCTCAGCACTTCTGACATAGAAAAGCAAAGGCAAAACCTCCACTACGATGCGGTTGGAATCCTCGCGGGCATCGATGAAGTCCCTCGCTTCCCTCAGGTGGTTTGGGTTCTTGCTGTACACGCCCGTGCGGTATTTCAATCCGATATCGGGGCCCTGTCGGTTCAGGCTGTAAGGATCAATGATTTCAAAAAAGTAGCTCATCAGTTCCGGAATGCTCAATTCCGTTGAGGAAAACCGAGTGCGTACGCATTCGGCATAACCGTCATAATCGGCATTCAAATCACACTCCGTGCCGTTCGCCCTACCCGCCTCCGTAAGGGTAACCCCGGGCAAATGACGGACGAATTCCTGAACTCCCCAAAGACATCCCCCCGCCAAATAAATTTCCTCCGAAGCCGGATTTTCAGGATTCATGCCCTTGCCTCTCCCCTGCGCGGATTGTCGCGATGCGATTACGGATCTTCATTGCTCAAACTCAATCTTTCCGATAAGGAATAGGAGTAACGAGGTTTCGGCAAGCCAAGTCGAATCCGTTCGTCCTGCAAGCGAGTTCCATGCTTGTGGACTTCGGGCAATTGTTAATTCTTATGAAATGTCTTATTAACGATTGAATCTCCTTTGATATTTTGTTTTTAAGGGAGAATGCGTGCCCATTCTTGCCTGCTTCATTTCATATTAATGCCTGTCTTGCTCGTCTCTGTTTTCGGCCAGAATGACAAGAACCAATCAAGTGATAAGGTTGCGGGTACCTTGCCGACTCTTTCCGTATTCGCTCAGGAAACCGCCAATAAACGCCCCGTGACAACCTATGAATCCCCTATCTCCAATTTGGATTTTGATCCACGTGTGGACATGCAGTCACGAAATATGGTCGAAGCCCAGGGGGATCTCAATGTGCGGGGAGGAATTTTTGAGGAAACAGGCATTCAGCTTGGCAGTGCCACTTTGCTTGACCCGCAGACTGGTCACTACTCGACTGAACTGCCAATTGCACCAGAGATGCTTGGAGAACCCGATGTTCTTACAGGAGCAGGCAATGCTTTAAAAGGGTTTAACACTACTGTAGGCACTGTGTCCTACAAATGGAGTGAGATTACCAAAAGGGGAAGCATTACTGCTGGAGGTGGTGATCACAATTTGAATTTCCAAAGAATACATAACGCCTGGGTTGGCCGTTATGGAGATTCGGAAGACTGGTCATGGGGTGCGGAAATCGAAAGCTCTCGTTCCGAAAGCGATGGCACCATATCCTTTGGAGATCATTCACTAGACCGAACATCCGGTAGAATTCAACTGCTTGGCCCAGATTCCCAAACTGATTTGGTTTTTGGCTATCAGGATAAATTTTTTGGACTTCCTGGCATGTACACGGGAAATGAGGCGGCGAACCGGGAGACCGAAGACATTCAGACACGCCTGATCGTGCTCAATCATCATCTGGAGTATGACTCCGCAAGCTTTTGGGAAGCGAGTGTCTTTCACCGCCGTCTTTCGGATCATTTCATACTCCGAAGGGATAACCCCACGTTTTATCAGGCTTTTCATGAAACCGAAGTCAATGGAGTCGCGGTTTCAGGATTTCATGGGTTAAATGCGGAATTGGGATTCAATTACTCAGGCCACCTTACTTCTGATCAAATCGAGACAACAAGTGCCGTTCCTTTCAACAAAAGAGACTACTATAAACTTACTTTGGTGCCTCAGTACAAAGAATTTTTAAACGACTTAGAGACTGTAACCTTTCAAGCGGGAGCGTCATTTGACGATTCGAATAGGGATTCTTCAAAAATTTCCCCAATCGCAGAAATTCGTTGGAAGCGGTCAAATAGAGTTTTTGGTTCAGAGGATCTTTATTTTTCATACGCTGAGACTACTCAAGTCTTAGGTTACACTGCTTTGGCCCAAGCGCTAGGTTTTACCGGAGATCCTAATCTTCGACGCGGTTCATCCAGGAACCTTGAACTTGGCTATGAAACCTCGAATTCCAAATGGAAATTTTCTGGTGCCATTTTCAAACGTTGGGATGATGACCTGGTGGATTGGGTGTACGACGCTGCAAACAACAGGTCGGCTAAGCACGTTGATATCGAAACCTACGGTTTTGAACTTATTGCCTCTAAAAGCTGGCAGAATTTCCAAACTATTGGCAGTTACACCTTTCTCCAAAAGGATGAAAACTACGGAGACCCCAACATTACGAGAAGCATCTATGCTTTGAATTTCCCTGAGCATCGAGCTACTTTGGGTTTGATTTGGAACCCAATTTCAGCGATCGAAGTGCGCTTGGATAATGAGTGGAGGAAGCAAAGAAAAACCCTGGACAGGGATCAAGGGCCACACAAATTGCTTCTAAGCCATATCGCAGCAAGTTATTATCCCGCTCAAATCGAAGATTTGGAACTGTTCATTGCTTACGACAAGCCTTGGGATGAGGATTTTCAGGATATTCCGGGTACGCCGGGCCGGGGAGATCAGTTTTCGCTTGGCGGAACCTATAGTTGGTAAGTTTTTTGACTAATCTTCGGGCGAGTTGAGCTTATGATCTACCTTGCCCTCGTCTCCCTGATCTGGGCCTTCTCGTTCGGCTTGGTCGGGAACGTCTTGTCGGAGGTCGATTCGTTCCTGGTCTCTACTCTTCGACTCGGATGCGCCAGCTTACTCTTCCTGCCCTTCCTTCGACCAGGCAAGATCTTGAAATCCGATCTTCGCGTACTTTTTTTCTGTGGATTCGTTCAGTTCGGACTGATGTACGTCTGCTATATGCAAGCCTTTCGTTATTTGGCTTCTCATCAGGTGGCCATCTTCTCGATTCTGACTCCTCTCTATGTGGTCCTTATTCATGACCTGAGGCAGAGGGCGTTTTCGAAACGATACCTCTTTTCCGCCATACTTTCGGTGCTTGGCGCCGCCATCCTCAAGGCCAAGGAATTACCCTCGGGGGATTTTTGGACCGGGTTCGTCTTGATGCAGTGCGCCGGGATTTCCTTTGCCTATGGGCAGGTCAGGTACAGGGAATGGAAATTCCTGAACGAACGAATTCATGATCGAGAGGTCTTTGGTTTGCTGGTCTTGGGAGGTTGCGTTTGCGCGACAACGGTCATGCTTTTCCTCAGCGAAAGAAACGCTTTTTCAATCAACGCGTCGGAGTTGCAAGCCATTCTGTATCTTGGCTTGGTGGCTTCGGGGCTGGGCTTCTTTCTTTGGAACAAAGGCGCAACCAAATCCAATGCTGGGGTTTTGGCCGCCTTCAATAACGCGGTGGTGCCCCTTGCCGTACTTTGTTCCCTTTTCGTTTTTGGGGAAATCGTAGAAATTCAGCGAAATCAAATGATTCGACTCCTTTTGGGGGGATCGACGATCGCATTCTCCGTTTGGCTCACTTCCTCCAAGAAAGCATCTCCGAAGTGAGCAAACAAAAAGGGCTCGGAACACAAGGCTCCGAGCCCTTAAAAGGATGGGACGGCGCTCGCCACACGCTCGTTCCCGGATATCAACATTAGGCGCTTGATCGGCTGTTGACTCCCCGACGCCATTCGCAAGGGTATGCCTGCGTTTTCGGCCTCATGACAGGGCCGTCGATTCAATTTTTTGGACTGAAACGAATTATTGAAGGATGGCTTCTTGGCAACGAATTCTTCCTTGCGGTCGTTTTCGTCACTGGGCTTTGCATCGGTTACCGTTTGGATGCTCCGCACCTCTGAGTTCCAGACCCCCGGCAAGCCGGTTTTCCTTTCCTCATGACGGGTCTCGCCAATTCTTCTCAGGTCGTTGTGGGGTAACGCAAATCGTGATGTAAGTCACGATTCCTGATAACTTGAAGTCTTACAACTTCAGTTCACACGTTTCCTTGAGTATGATTTCCGAAAAAACCACGAGCGCTCATTACCTGCGCCCACTCCTGGAATCGCTTGCTGAATAGTCGCGGAAACGACCGTGTCTTTCGACGCCGCTTGAATGTTCGGACCTGACCGGCTCGCTCATTCATAACTGCCTTCACCTTGGTCATATCGGTAAAGGCTCCACCTGCGCTTTTCGCGTTTTCATGGGCGCGAACCCATGCAGCTCAGGAGGTGACTTTTGCCTCACTTGGTTTCCGAGGAAACTTCTGCAAGGAGCGGAATTCTTCAGCGGAATTCGACCTTTCTCATTTCCCGAAGGAAACGATTATCAGTGCCACTTTCCCGAACCGCGAACGATTCGTTTCAGTGGCAGTACTGTCAAAGAACATTCTTATAATCACCGCAATTCCTTCCCAAGTCAAGAAATATTTTACCTAAATCCCTCTATATCAATAATATGTGAATAATATGTGAATAACTTGTGAGGAACGTTTAGGCAATCAGCAAAGAAGACCTCAGGGATGCATCTGAAATGAAAGCACTCGGCAAGATCGCTCAGTCATTCGGAAATGGGAGTAATTCGAGGAGCTCGAACGTCAATAAGGATAGTCGCAGAAAAAAAATTACAAAAAATTTAATTTTTTTGAAAAAAAAGGAGAAAAATCGGCGCCCTAGGATTATTCTCGTCGAAGATGCAATTTCGCCGAAAGTCGATGCGACGAGTTGCCCGAGCTACGGTCTTCCAAAACTTCGATTAGTTTACCCGTCATTTCCTTAACGGGAACTTCAATGGTGGAAATCGGATGTTTGAGGTATTCGATCGAATCAATCCTGTCGAAACCAAGGACCTCAATGTCTTGGGGAACTCGCACTCCCAAACGATTCAAGGAAACGGCAACTCCTTGGGCAATGCCATCGGAAAAGGTCACGACGTAATCGAAGGAGTTCCGTCGAATCGAGGGAAGCAGTTCTTCGGCGAGCTTTTCTCCAAGCTGAAAGGGATTGTCGTCCAGATTGCCGCTTTGAGGGTTAGGGTAAGTTTCAACTTGGTCCAAACGTGAGTAAAGGTCGTGAATCTTGGTGCCTGGCTTGAAGAGTCCGGATATCTTTTCGTCGATGAGAATAGCTTTCGAATCTTTCTTGAGGAGGTGCTCAAGGAAGGGTTTGTAGGCTTGCATGCGGGAGAAACCGATCAGTTGACTTCCTCCGCTCAGAAACTGCTCCTCGACTTTCTGCTCATGCACTTCGAAGGGGAAGTTGTAGATGAAGTTGGGTACCACGCGAAGAAGCCGATGAAGGGATTTGTCTCTTAGGTCCTTTCCGCCAAAACTCTCCAGCATCGGACTCAGGAAAATGATAATGCTCTCGACCCGATGCCCCATCATTTCCCGTATTGCCTGAGTAAGTCCACCCGCCGAACTGACGTGCATCTCAACGGACTTTTTCGATTGAAGGAAATAGTGATTGAGCTTTTCGAGAGCAACCAGCGTATGAGAGTAAAGTGGGCCATGACAAAGCAGTCCCACCGTGTTCCTGTTTTCTTTCCTTAATGAAATGGCCGTGCGATCCGGGACGAAACCGAGTTCGTCCATTGCCTTGGTGATACGCTCATAAGTGGCCTGGGAAATTCTCTTTTGCTTCCAATTTTCGTTTATGATTGCTGATACAACTTGCCTGGACGTTCCTGTCCTTTCCGCCAATTCGGCGGTTGAGTAGTACTTTGCCTTCATGACTGGACCCATCCTGTTGTGTCGGCAAGCTAAACTCCGCAAAAACAGGAAAAGCCCCCATCCACGGCTAAAACGGTACCGGTCACGAAAGAGGATGAATCTGAGATCAGATAATGGATTGCACCGTAAATTTCCTCCTGTTTTCCGAATCTGCGGAAGGGTGTCTTGTTGATGACTTGCTGCCCTCTTTCGGTGAAAGAGCCGTCTTCGTTGGTCAGAAGAGCTTTGTTCTGTTTGGAGATGAAAAATCCAGGAGCCACTGCATTCACTCGAATCCCATCACCGTATTTTGAAGCCATTTCAGTTGCCATCCACCGGGTGAAGTTGTCGATTGCCGCCTTCGCGTTCGAGTAACCCAGAACGCGGGTAAGGGCTTGCGTGGAAGACATGGATGAGAAATTGATTACGCAACCTGACTTTTGCTCCTTGAAGGCTTGTGCGAAGGTCAGCGTCGGGATTACCGTGCCTTTCAGGTTAAGATCCATGACCTTTGCGTAGTCATCGAGATCCAGATCGAAAATTTCCTTGTCCGGACCAATGGTTGCCCCGGGCATATTTCCCCCTGCTCCGTTGATCAATGCATCAATTCGTCCAAAGCGGGAAAGAACTGCCTCATAGCCTTCCTTTAACCCTCTTTCGTCAAGTACGTCACAGGTCAACCCCATGCAGTCTTGGGAGATCTCGTTCGCTTCCGAGATCGCCTTGTCGACGCGTTCCTGATTTCTGCCAAGATATATGACTTTCGCCCCGTTTTGCTGAAGGTATTTGGCGGCACCCCCGGCCAGGATTCCGGTAGCCCCCGTCACTACGATGACTTTTCCGTTTAGGTCAAACAGTTGATTCATACTTTGGCTTTTTTGTGGTTAGCGTACGACGCGGGCTCCGCCCCCGCTCATGAGTTTTTCGACTTCGGCAAGCGTAGCCATGGAGGTGTCACCTGGCGTGGTCATGGCAAGAGCGCCATGGGCGGCTCCGTAGTTAACCGCCACGTCCCCGTCATGACCTGCAAGAAACCCATAGATGAGTCCCGAAGCGAAACTGTCTCCACCCCCTACCCGATCAAGTATCTCCAGTTCTGCCCGATGCGTGGCTTCATGGAATGAGCCATCCTGCCAGCAGATCGCTCCCCAGTCATTGACGGTTGCGGTGCGTACGCTTCGTAGAGTCGTCGCGGTTGCCTTGAAGTTGGGAAATTCGGAGACCACTTGTTCGATCATATTCTTGAACTTGTCGACTTGGATATTGGAAATGTTTTCATCCACGCCTTCGACTTCGAAGCCCAGGCAAGCGGTGAAATCCTCTTCGTTGCCAATCATTACGTCGACGTTCCGGGCAATGGATCGATTGACTTCCTGAGCCTTTTCGATCCCGCCGATGGATTTCCAAAGGGAGGGTCGGTAATTGAGGTCATAGGAAACGATGGTTCCGTGTTTTTGGGCGGATTGAACGGCCTCGGCGGTGACCTCGGCGGTGGATTCGGACAAGGCGGCGTAAATACCACCGGTGTGAAACCAGCGAACTCCCTGATTTCCGAACAAGTCATCCCAATCGACGTCGCCCGCTTTCAGTTGGGATGCGGCGGTCAATCCTCGGTCAGGCACACCGACGGCGCCGCGGACTCCAAATCCCCGTTCGGTGAAGTTAAGTCCGTTCCGAACTTCCCTTCCCAGTCCGTCGTATGGCATCCATTGAATGAGAGAGACGTCCACACCACCCTGCATGATGAAGTCTTCGATGAGTCGACCGATCTCATTATCCGCAAATGCGGTGACCACGGAAGTTCGCAAACCAAAGCATCGGCGAAGGCCACGGGCCACGTTGTACTCCCCGCCTCCTTCCCATGCCTTGAATTCGCGCGAGGTTCTGATTCTTCCCTCACCTGGGTCAAGGCGAAGCATGATTTCCCCGAGGGAAACGAGATCGAACTTACAATCTGTCTGAGGTCGTATGGATAGGCTCATGGTAATGAAAGTTGGGTTTTCGGCAGAGAGGATCAGCTTCCACTCTCATCGAAATCACTGATTTTCCAGGTTTCCGCACCGCATTCTTCGGCAATGGAGTTGAATTCTAGAATTTCCTTTTCGGAAAAAAGCAAGCCGTTGGCCTTGCGGGTGAGTTCGGCGAATTCGGCTTCGAATTGGCCTGGGATGATGCAGTTTTGGTTCCCTCCCTGAAGAATGTCCTCAAGGACAACCTTGACGTTTTCAGCTTGGTTTCTGCCAAAGGCGAAGTTTCCGGAACTGAGGGCATCGGGATGGATCACTTGGAAGTAAAAGTTCGGCGTATGTTTGTCTCCGTCCTTCAGGTGATTGCTCCTGAGAGTGGGTTTCGAGGCGCCGATGAATGCGGCGACCAATTCGTTGATCAGGGAAAGGCCATATCCTTTGTGAGCTCCGAATGGTTTGAGGGCAGCGACTCGGTTGGGGTCTAGGGTTTCCTGTCCATCGTGATCAACTGCGGCGCCCGGCGGGAGACTTTGCCCTTCCCGCTTGAGTTGTTGTACGCGCCCCATGGCAATGACCGAGGTCGCCCAGTCGATCACCACGGGAAAACCGATTGCTTCGGTGGTTGGGAAACCCCAGGAATGTGGATTCGTGCCGAGAGTGGGTTCGCTTCCCATGAATGGAACGACTTCGGTGATGGATGCGGTGCAGTTGGTGTAGGCGACGTATCCGCGTTTGGCCGCGTCCATCACATATCCGCCACCCCAGAGATAATGAAAGGCGTGATCGACCGAAACTTGGCCAATTCCGTATTGATCGGCCAATTCCATGCAACGATTCATCGCTTCATAGGCAGTTGCCTGTCCCAACTTATATTGGCAGTCCCAAACCTCCGAGGCAGCGAAACGGGATTCCTTGCGGATGATGGTGGCCGATGGTTTGCAGCCGCCCGCCTTGGAACCAAAAAGGTCGTCCAGGTGTAGTGCTTTCAAGGCATTGTGCGTACGGATGCCATGGGTCGTGGCGTGTGCGGAAAACTTAGCCGCAGCTTCGCATTCGTCCTCATCAAATCCACGTTCGGCGTAGGCCCTGCGCACGAGATCGTCATGCAATTCTCTTGGGACGATGAAAAAAGTGTCTTCCTGGGTATTCATGGCAAGATATTCGTTTAGGTATGGGCGGTAAGGGGGGCATCGTTGGCTTGCGCCAAAGGAGTCTCCCCCCTTAGCGCGAGAACAAGGTTCCGGGCGGCCATGGTAGCCTGTCTTTCAACGGACTCAAAGGTGCGGGAGCCGATATGGGGGGTGATTACGGTGTTTGGAGCATTGAGCATGGGGTGATCGGGAGGCGGAGGTTCAACGTCGAGCACGTCGGTGCCGTATCCGCCGATTTTGCCCGCATGCAGGGCATCAATGACGTCTTGCGTGTGGATGATTTCTCCACGAGCGCAGTTCAGAATGACGACTCCATCCTTCATCTTCGAAAGACGTTCCCGGTTGATGAGCTCTCTGGTCTCATCGGACAGGTTTACGTGCAAACTCACCACGTCGCCCTGTTCCAGAGCTTCGTCAATGCTCTTGGCGCGTATGATTTGATTGCCGCGGGCAAAGTCCTCGTCCCAATAGAGGTCGTAGCCAATGACTTTCATGCCAAAGGCATTGGCCCGAATCGCAACCTCCTTGCCGATCCTTCCAAGACCGATGATCGAGAGCGTTTTACCCATGATTTCATTGCCGGTGACGCGCACCCACTCACCCTTGGCGACGTGATTCGCCTCTTTTACCAGTTTGCGGAATAGGGCCAACATCAAGGCAAAGGTATGCTCCGAAACGGTCGTATGGTTTACTCCCGGGCAAAAGGTTAAGGGCACTCCCTTGTCCGTGAGGTATTCCACGTCTATCTTGTCGAGGCCGATGCCATACTTGGATACGACCTTTAGCCTGGGTAGAGCCCGGTCAATGACTTTTGAGGTGATCTCATCATCTCCGCACAAAAAGGCGTCAATATCTCCGACCAAATCGAGCATTCGCTTTTCGGGAAGGGGTCCCCTTTCCCGGATGATCTCAAAACCCGCGTCCTCAAGGATTTGATGGTGAGGGCCGGGCGTATCCTGAAAGGATGTTGTGGTAAGTAGTATTTTCATCAAAGACAGCAAAAAAGACTAAAAGGCTTTACACGAGTTAAGCCGAACGTCAAATTAGATTTCCGAATCGTGTCAAAATAATTAAGAATATAAGAATGAAATGCACAACCGGATATTCCGTCCCCTTTCGATCTGAGCGCAAAAGCCAAACCCAATTATGACCGAGGTCAAACACAGGGTAGGAATCATCGGGGCTGGCGTCATTGCGGATTTTCATGCGCAAGCCCTGCAGGCGATGCAAGGAGTCGAACTGGTTGCCGCCTTTGCGAGAAATCCTGACAAGGCAAGCGCTTTTGGGGCAAAGTACGGTTGCGCGGGTTACTCGGACCTCGAGCGCTTTCTGCGGCATCAGGGTATGAACGTGGTGACGGTCGGTTCGGTAAGCGGCGTTCATCTCGAGCACGTTCGGTCTGCGGCTTACGCAGGGAAGCACGTCATTTGTGAAAAGCCTCTTGAGGTCACGACCGATCGTGTCGATGAAATGATTCGGGTCTGCGAAGAGCAGGGTGTCATGCTTTCGGGAATCTTTCCACGGCGTTTCAATGACTCCACTTCGATTTTCAAGAATGCCCTCCGCAAGGGGCGGCTTGGCAAGGTGGTTTTATGCGATACCTCCATCAAATGGTGGCGGACTCAGGAATACTATGACAGCGGAGCCTGGAGAGGGTCCTGGGACCTGGATGGAGGCGGAGCCTTGATGAATCAGTCCATTCATACGGTTGACCTCATGCTCCACCTTATGGGTGAAGTCCGCGCCGTTTGGGCTTCGGGAGGCTTGGAGGCTCATGAGGGTATCGAGGTGGAGGACGTGGCGGTGGCCATGCTGGAATTCGAATCCGGGGCAAGAGGAGTCATACAGGCTTCGACGGCATGTTATTCCAACACCGGGTTGCCGGCTTCCATTCACATTTGCGGAGACCAGGGCTCGATCATGATGGTGGATGACAAATTCAGCGTATGGGATCTCAAAACCGCGCTGCCCGAGGATGAATCCATTCTTGCCGAGCATGGTCTTGAGAGTGAATCGGCCGGAGCCGGAGCGGCTGACCCGAAAGCCATTGACTTTCAATGGCACCAGAGAAACTTTGAGGATGCTCTGGGCGCGCTGGATAAAGGGCGGCCTCCCTCGGTCGATGGGAGTGAAGGCCGCAAGGCAGTCGAGCTCATTACCGCAATTTATGAATCCATACGCGAGGGTGGCTCCAAGGTTCCTTTGCGATAAACAGGAAATCAATAGACTAATGTACTTAACCGGAATAGCAGACGAAGCTTCTCAGGACATTGAGGGCCAAATTAACGCGACCAGAGAATTGGGCTGGAATGCCATCGAATCCAGATTCGTAAACGGAAAGAATCTTCATGATCTCGACGAAGAGTCTTTTGAGTCTGTCTGTCGGGCAATTGATGGGTCGGGCGTTCATATTAACGCCTTCGGTTCGGCAATCGGAAATTGGGGCAAGGACGTTCGGGACGACTTTTCCATCACCCAGGGGGAAATCGACCGAGCGATTCCCAGAATGAAACGTCTTGGGGCCAAGTTCATACGAATCATGAGTTACAAGGTTTTGGATCAGGAAGATCAACTTGTGGAGGAGCGGGTTCGACGCCTTCGGCTGATCGTCGAATCATTCTTATCCGAAAATTTGATTCCAGTTCATGAAAACTGCATGAACTACGGTGGAATGAGTTGGCGCCACACCTTGGATTTGGTGGAAGCGGTTCCAGGCATGAAGCTGGTCTTTGATACCGCAAACCCGGTTTTTAACCGTGACCGTTCGAAGGAGGGCGAGCCATGGCAATGCCCTCTTGAATTTTACCACAAGGTGCGTGCGCACATCGCCTACGTTCACGTCAAGGATTGCCTTACTCCCTGCGCTGAGAACGGAGGAAAGGAAACTTACGTGTATCCCGGTGATGGCCACGGCCGAGTTCCTGAAATCCTACGGGAATTGAAGGACAGTGGTTATGATGGCGGCATTTCAATCGAACCGCATTTGGCGGCGGTCTTTCATGATGCCGATTCCCAAAACCAGACTTCGGAAGACCCGATGGACATTTACCTAAGGTATGGACGGAAGTTGATGGATTTGCTTAAGGCAATGGACTACGATTTCGTGCCCTACGAAGCTTAGGCGATCTATAATCGGAGGGAGCTTAAGCTACAGACCGAGCAGTGCGTTCATCAATTTGGCGGTTTTTTCGACCCCGCCGTCGTTTCCTTCTCGCGTCGCCCAGCCTTTGAAATCAAATTTCTCGAGCTCGTCTCGGACCTTGCTCCAGTTCACGTCCCCCTGGCCCAGCGGGCAAAATCCATTTTTCGAACCCCAATCCTTGACGTCCAGTTTCAAGGTCCTTTTCCCTAAAATTCGAATCCATTCGTGGCTCGGCGCGAATTTTTGCATATTTCCAATGTCGTAGTACGCTTGCACCCATGGACTGTTGATTTCATCGATATAATCCCTGAACTGTTCGGGTTTGTAACAAAAGCCGTTCCAGACGGTTTCGATGAGAATATGTATGCGAAGTTCTTCCGCCAGAGGTATTAACTTCCGGATTTGGGCGATGGAGCGATCCCACACCAACTGGTGGGTTTCTTTCTCCCCACGGACTGCTCCCGGCACAAGCAGGACGGAAGTTCCCCCCACCCCCTTTGCTTCTCGCATCGCTTGAGCAAGCCCCACTCTGCTTGCCTCACGCACTTCGGGGTTCGGGTCGGACAATCGAACCTTCCAATGCTTGTTGTAGACCACCCCGTGCATCGGCAATTCATGTTTTGAGCATGCCTTCTTCATTTCATCGACCTGCAATCCCGGAGCGGAACCTTCGATTCCATCGAACCCAAGATTCTTGAGTTCCTGCATTCTCTTCTCGTTTGGTTTGGATCCGAATTTAACCGCCTTGTGGATTCTGCCTTTAAATGACTTGCTTTGCCCGATTGAAAAAGAACTCAGGGCAAAAGATCCGGTCGTGGTGAGCAAAAAGTTTCTTCGATTCATAGATCAATCATGTTTCACATCGCCCATCAAAGTCCATAACTTTTTACTCATCGAATGGATTATTATTCCCAAAAAAACTTCTCGGAAGACTAAATCATTGTAGCATTTCGTCGAAATCGAAAGTAAAGCTAATACCTAGTTATGAATAATCAAATTAATCGAACCATTGTTATGGCGACAATCTTTGCCTTGCTTGCCATACGCAGCGCTCAGGCGGAAGATTTAATCAATTTGTTCAAGAGCGATGACTTCTCGCAATGGATGAAAGTGAACGGCAAGCCTGTTGATAAGACTTGGGAGGTCAAGGACGGCGTGGTTCACCGCAAAGCTTCCAGCGGGGATATAGTAACCAAGCGTAAGTTCAAGGATTTCGAACTTTCCTTCGAATGGAAAATCTCCGAAGCCGGAAACAGTGGAATCAAATACAGAACCCGCGGAAGCTTGGGTCTGGAATACCAGGTGCTTGATGACGAAAAACACAGGGACAATAAAAATCCGACCCATCGGGCTGGCTCGCTTTACGAATTGGTGGCTGCTCCTGATTCGAAACCGTTAAAACCAGTGGGTCAGTGGAACAAGGGAAGGATTGTCGCCAAAGGAAACCATCTGGAACATTGGTTGAATGGTGAGAAGGTCGTAAGCGTCACTTGGGGTACCGAGGATTGGAAAAAAAGATTTGAGAAAAGCAAGTACCGGAAAAACGAGGGCTTCGGCAGTTGGAACGGACCAATCCTCCTTCAGGACCACCGCGATCCCGTTTGGTATCGCAACTTGAAGGTCAGGAAGTTGTAAGCTCAAGCCATTCGGGGCTTACTCCTCGGCGAAAAACTCGACTTTGGTGAACCTGCGGTTGGCTCCAATCCGAAAAGTCAGTTTTCCCTCCCTTACGATCAACCCCTTTTTTTCCTGCACCGAGAGGTTTCGGTCAGCTCCCGTGTTTCGGTCAATATCCTTGGTGACGGCTCGAGCGGAATAAGAAGAGCCTTCCTTGAAGCCCTCTCCCCGAAAATCGATCATGGAGTGTTCGTTGTTGTAGTACCTTCCGTTTTGAATCGTGGAGGGAATGCTGACCTCAAAACCACCTCGACCTGCCGCTCCACTTGCATATACCAAGAC
Organism: Opitutia bacterium; assembly: GCA_002692605.1. GTDB lineage: Bacteria > Verrucomicrobiota > Verrucomicrobiia > Opitutales > Seribacteraceae > Seribacter. Next base: position 25,626 of record NZLE01000033.1, on the reverse strand, counting down.
GGTGAAGGATTTCTCCGTTCGGTCGTAGGATGAGATCCTATACTGCTCGCTTCCGGTCAGGCCATTNCCAATCGCCGTTACGTCATTTTCCCTTTCGCCTGAGATTGCGTGACGAATCACCTCGTTACTCCCACCTGCTATTTGCGAATACCAACGCCANACGTAATAGTGCAAGTGATTTGGGTCACTTGGGTTTGCATAGTCCTTTTCCGTGAAACGAAGACCATCTTCCTNGACCTCAAATGGCTTGAGTCTTTCTTCCGGGCCATGAATACCGAGTTTTCTGGTTATGATTCCCGGGCCTCCGTCTATCGATGGAATCACCCACTCGGGTTTTTGCCTTTGAACTTGGCCGGTGTAATCCACTCGCTTCGTCAAACCCATGGACCATCGGCTCGAATTGTCGCACCAAGGAAGATTCACCGTGTTTAAGCCTCGTTCCAACACTTTGCCATAGATGGTGATGGTTTTCTCAAAAGCATCCCTTTCATCTTTCCTGCCGTCTGCGTTGACGTCATTATTGTTGTTCGAACCATCCCATACGATCCATGATTCGGAGGACAGGATTTTCTTGGATCGGTACTTGGACGCATCCAATTTTTTTCGGGCCAAGTCATATTGCGTCCAGCAATTCGGGATTAGAGCACCATCCATCATTCCATACCCATTCGCATGATCGGATATGTTTAAATTAAGCGCATCAACCTGGTTCATAAGTTCATCGTCTGCGATTAGCTGGTTGTAATAGTCGTCCACTGCNGCCGCCCCATNACCCCTCAATCCCTCTCTTACCCCNCATGGTTGGCAGGGTGACGTGCCTGAAGTGGAAACGATGACCTGAACCTTTGGGGNCTCGTCATAAACCTTCCGAATCGCTTTCGCTCCNTTAGTGAAGATTTCCCGNTTGATGAAATCCATGTTTGCTTNGTTCATCATCCCTTGAAGATTCACCTCGTGATAGAGTTGGTAGGCTCCCACTCGACCTTTGAAGTGTTTTGCCATGCGAGCGACGAACTTGGGATACTCCCCCACCCTAGGTTTCCATGCACCCGCTTTTCCGCTTTCGGACGCCCAGGCCGGAGTGTGCCACATCACGAGTTCAGCGTGGAGTCCACGCTCCATGCATAAGTTTACGGCATGATCAATCGCCTTGAGGTAGCCCGACATGTGGTTTTTGTAGTCGATGCTCCTTGCATGAGGTTCGGCCGCATTCCAACTGACCCAAAATTGAGCATAACTGCTGTGCTCCTTGATCAAGGGGCGATTGGAATCATAAACTTCACACTTNTCCAGNCCGAATGGCTGCCAGCGTACGCCAACGTGCATATGATCCGTGGTCCAAACGTAAGGCTTTTGGGCTGTGGCGTTTATGCATANTCCAAGAAGAAGGAAGAGTGGAGCGTGAGGGAGTTTTTTCATGGAATGAGATTTGTGAATTCCGAAAATGGAAGTCCTCTGCCTAATGANAATTAAGATGCGAGAATTCTATTCACTTCCGATTCGGGGAGATGATTGCCAACGAGTGGCTGGGAGTNATCTGGTTGAGATTGTTGCCAAGTCGCAAAGATGGAGCCATCCGGTAGAGGGAGTGCGGATGCGTAACGGCTGCAACCGGTACCATGCGGTGAAATGAAAAGAGGAAAGTCAACGGAAAGCTTTTGCAGTTTCGGGAACTCGTTGTCCCAACCCCAGGCCAAACCACCGATCTCCTCGCAGGAGTAGCCTCTCGGNCGCNTGGCCGCCTTCAGGTTTTGATCCAGCGGTCGAAGGCATTCGGCGCCGTCATAGAAATAAAGGGATAAGTCCGGGAGTTCTGCGAATGCCCCGATTTTAGGTATGGGCAAACGTTCCGTAATCCGAGAACAGGCAACGTCCCAACTGTTTCCTCTTGGGAGGATGTTTTCCGAGACCATGGAGAAGTTTTCATCAGTCGACTTTTGGGTCAGGAGCCCNCTGTTGGAACTGGACCATGAGAAGGGGTGATTGCAGTGGATGATGTGAGTGGTTTCCGAATTAAAACGAAATGCCACAGGGTCCTTGATATGAAGAGTTCCGGGGTTTTGGGTATTTGCTATGGGCTTAATGCTATNTGGATTCGGAGAATTCGACAAATCACCCAGGGGAAGATGATCGATGGACCANACGCCCGTTCCGGGCTTCTGGAAATGAATCAACTGCTTCGGGTAGGAAATCTTCTTCTCGGTTGAAACGTAAAGTTCGAATTGCCCGGATGCTTGAAGGCTCGGGAGGAGAGAGACTCCTTCGATGGAAACGACCTCTTGATGAGCAGAGAGATCCTGCTTGCTTAGGGAAAGCGCTTTTTCAAATTCGGAGTATGGGGGGCTTCCCCGGAAAATGGCGCATTCCAAACCTCTTGCTCCNGCTCCAGTTCCCGTTCGAGCATCCCCTTCGTTCCGAAATCTTCCACTGATCAATATTGTTCCATCGTGATCAAGAATTAGATTCCCACCCCCGAACCAATAGCCCGATGAGTTGCCCAAGGGATGGACAAGGATTCTGGCGTTACGCTGGTCAATCAGGCGTANGCCCAACTCCTTCAACTGCTCGAGTCTTTTCGATGACAAGCGACTCATCTCATCATGCCTGCCGCCAGAGTTTCGTTTGAAAAAGGGTCAACTAAAATGAAGCTTCCGGTGTTTCGGTTTCTCCGATAGCTGTCATAAAAAATGGGTGAAGATACGCGCAGGCAAATTCTCCCGATGTCGTTCATTCCAAACTCAAGCTCCTCCTCATTTTTCCTAAGAGTATTTACGTCAATTTTGTAACGGACTTCGGAAACGATGGCCTGAACCTCTTTGGTGGTTTGACGAAAGAGGCATTTGACTCCCTTTTTCAGTTTCTTGGAACTCGAAAACCAACAGATTTGGGCTTCCAAGTCCTGAGAGGATGTGGGTTGATTATTGGGTTTTACCAGCATATCACCACGACTCACGTCAATTTCGTCTTCAAGAAGAATGGTAACTGATTGAGGANAAAAGGCTTCCTGTAGCTCTTGGTCAGCCAGGAGGATTTTCTTGATTTTCGTCGAGAAACCCGATGGCAGAACGACGACGTCATCACCGGTCTTGAAGACCCCTCCCGCNACTCTTCCGGCAAATCCACGGAAATCATGGTGCTTGTCGGAATGAGGACGTATGACCCATTGAACCGGAAAGCGAGCATCAATATGATTGGCATCCGATCCAACGTAAACGTTTTCCAAGTGGTAGAGAAGCGGAGGTCCCTTGTACCAATNCATGTTCTCCGAACGATCGACGACGTTATCTCCCTTTAAGGCACTGATCGGAATGAAGGTCAGTTCGGTCAAGTTTTCCAAGCGACTGGAAAACTCCATGAACTGCTGCAAAACCTTACCGTATGCTTCCTCTTCATACCCGACCAGATCCATCTTGTTGATNCAGACTGCAACATGCTTGATCCCGAGCAGGTCCGCAATGAAAGCATGTCTCCTAGTCTGTTCTACGACACCATGTCTGGCATCCACCAGGATGAGGGCNAGGTTTGCGGTCGAAGCTCCGGTCACCATATTGCGGGTGTACTGAATGTGCCCAGGCGTGTCTGCNATAATGAATTTTCTGCGAGGAGTGGCGAAGTACCTGTAGGCAACGTCAATNGTGATGCCCTGTTCGCGTTCCGCTCTCAGNCCATCCGTCAAAAGGGCAAGGTTAAGGTTTTCGTCCCCTCGTTGCTTGCTTGTCTTTTCGATTGCCTCGAGTTGATCTTCGAAGATTGCCTTGGTGTCATGAAAGAGTCTTCCGATTAGGGTGCTTTTCCCATCGTCAACGCTACCTGCAGTCGAGAACCGCAGTAGGTCCATATTCAAATAGTTCTTGGTGTCTTGTGTCATTTTGCAATGGAGAGTGTTAGAAATAGCCCTGCTTCTTACGGTCTTCCATAGCCGCTTCAGACCTTTTGTCATCGGCACGAGAGCCCCGCTCGGTAACCCGGGAAGCAGCGACTTCGGCGATCACCTCATCNAGGTCGGATGCAGAAGACCTTACGGCTCCCGTACAAGTCGCATCCCCTATCGTCCTGAAACGAACGAGCTCCTTCATCACGGTTTCATTCTCTTCGGGTTTAGCGAATTCTGTGACCGCGAGCAAAGAACCGTTTCTTTCGAAAACCTCACGTTCATGGGCAAAGTACAAGCAAGGGAGCTTGATCCCCTCCAACTTGCAGTATTGCCAGACATCCATTTCCGTCCAATTGCTGAGTGGGAAAACGCGGAAGTTTTCACCTGCCGCCTTGCGACCATTGAAAAGATTCCATAGCTCAGGTCTTTGGTTTTTCGGGTCCCATTGCCCAAATGAATCCCGATGCGAAAAGAACCTTTCCTTTGCTCGAGCCTTTTCCTCATCCCTTCGGCCACCTCCCAGACATGCGTCAAAGGATTCATTCTCAATGGCTTCCAGCAGAGTGACGGATTGCAGGGAATTTCTACTTGCCCCCTTTCCCTTCTCCTCAATGGCACTGCCACGGTCGATTGAATCCTGCACCTGGGCAACGATCAGCTGGGCATTGATTCGTTTAACATATTGATCTCTGAATTCAATGGTTTCAGGAAAGTTATGTCCCGTATCGACGTGCAAAAAGGGAAAGGGAACTTTTGCCGGACAAAAAGCCTTGGTTGCGAGATGGGCCATGACAATGGAGTCTTTTCCACCGGAAAAAAGCAAAGCCGGACTCTCGAATTGCGAAGCGGTTTCACGAAGTACGAAAATGGCTTCCGATTCCAATTGTTTGAGATGGGTGAGGTTATAATTCTGCATGGTTTGCTGAAAATGAATAAGTTATGAGCGACTGATCACTTCAAGTACCTTGGCCTCGAGCGTTTCGGCGGACTGACATAGGGATTGATTCTCCGTATCGAGAACGAGCCAAGGCTCGGAGGGTTCTTCGAAATCGGAAGATTTGCCCGTAAAGAAGTCGATTTCGTTCTTTGCGGCTTTTGCATACAATCCCTTGACGTCTCGCTTTTGGCAATGATCGAAGGAAGCCTTGACGAAAACTTCATGATAATCGGAAGAGCCAATAATTTCTGCAACTCGCTGGCGATAGCGTTTGAGCGGAGTGATCAGGGAAACGATGACTACAAGACCATTGCGAACGAGAAGTTTGGCTATTTCGGCAGTCCTACGGATGTTTTCCATACGATCTTCGTCCGTGAAGCCAAGACCTTGGTTAATTCCAGAGCGCAGGTTATCGCCGTCCAGAACGATGGAATGAATGTCACGCTGGCTTAAAGAGAGTTCCAGCTCGCTTGCAAGGGTGCTTTTACCGGAACCTGAAAGCCCGCACAGCCAAAAAACACCAGCGCGAGCGCCAAGGGAGAGTTCCTTGGTCGGGCGATCCAGTAATTTGTCCGTGACAGGATGGATATTTTCTTCGGGCATTGGAAAAAAATTTTAACCGATTTAGATAACATGGCATAAAAGAAAAAGCGAGAACGCGTTTGCGTTCTCGCTTGTTGGGGTGGAGAAAACTGGGGGAAGTTTTCTCCATGGGGTAAATGCAATACTATGAATCAGGAGACGCTCCTGCAAGGTTTAAAGAAATTTCGATTTCATTTGCGACCTTCTCCAAATTCTTGCCTTTCTGAATATTAAAATCATCCCTTTTAACAACGAACTTTGCCCGTAGGACAAGCAAGTCCCCGGGAACTCGGTTTCTTTTGACAAGCATGTCCTTCAAGTAGGTAAGTTTTACGGGGATAAGCATATGAGTGGTTACGTTTCGTATCGTCATTTTGCCTTCGGCAACCGCGATCAGGTCGATGCCTTGTCTTTTGATGTCGGTGAGCTTGGAGAGATTGAATTTTACAGTCGGGTACTTGGATACGTTCATCCAATCCTTTCCAAGCATGTGTTCCTTGAGCAGTTTGTTGCCCACGTGTAGGGATGAAGCATTCAATAGAATGCTACCTGTGGTCTTTTCGGGTTTTTGGGGGTCAAAGGAAACCACACCGCTAATTCCATCAGCGGAACCGTTAATGGACTCCAAGGGCGCGTCCATCTGAAAAATAATGTTGTTCACTCCTTTGGGATCCTTGAAGTCGAAGGATTTTGCAGAGCAATACGCAAAGGTAGAAAGAAGCGCTAGGGTCAGGGTTGGGAATATTGTTTTGGGCATAATCGTAATTGGTTCATCTGTTCACTTATCCTGTCTTTTTCTGAAAAGCAAATAGGATATGAGCGACCCGGACAAAATAAGACCGATTGCAGGGGTTTCGATGCCGGATACGAACCCTTGCTCCCAAGTTACCAGTTGCTGCATGCCAAGTTCGGGCATTCCCTCGATGACCGGAACTTCCCGGACTGAACTTGTGCTGGTTCGCCAGAAACCCAATCGAGATCCATCGGCATACCAGAGCGCCAGAGAATAGAGAAGCGGAGCAAAGGATAGGCTCCAGATGAAATAGTCGGTTCTTTTCAGGCTCTCGGATGGGCTTGCAGGTGAGTCTGTTTGAGACGGGCAACGGAAACGTGTGTGTAAACTTGAGTGGTGGACAGACTTGAATGCCCCAAAAGTTCCTGTACCGCACGCAAGTCGGCTCCCTGGTCAAGAAGGTGGGTGGCGAAGGAATGCCGAAGTTTATGTGGGGTCATGTCACTAGGCAAATCGGCGGAGCGCAGACGTTTCTTAAGCATGGATTGAACGGCCCTTGCGGATAATCGCCCACCACTTCGATTGATGACTACGGGGCTGTCAAAAGATGCATCTCTGGCGTGATTGTCGCGAAAGCTCGAAACAGCCTGCGCGGCCGATTGGCCGATTGGGCAAATGCGATCCTTCTTACCCTTCCCTAGGACGCGAACCGTTGCGTTCTTAAAGTCAATTGCGCCATAGCTTAGGCCGATCAACTCACTGACTCGCAAACCTCCGCCATAAAGAAGCAGAATGATCATTTGATCTCTCATTTGATGAAAGGAACTGCTCGGAATAGTGTCCTCGGCGGTGGGATCAGTTGGGTCAACCAAGGTTCGGACTTGCTTTTCGGTCAGGAACACCGGCAGCTTCTTCTCCACCTTGGGCAAAGTCAGATTCTGGAAGGGGTTGGCGCGAACGAGTTTTCTGGAAAGGAGGAACCTGAAGAAAGTCCGCAAACCAGAGAAATGATTGCGAATGGTGGCTCGTGAAAGAGTACCCTGAATCTCAATCAGGTACCCCCGAACGTGATTGGAGGTGATCGAGTCGACGGGAATCTTCGGATCATATTCTTGCGCAAGCCAAAGCCCCAAGGCTTGGATTGCCTGGTGATAATTCCTTTCAGTGTTTGGGGACAATCGCCGTTCCTCAAGCAGATGGCGGGAGAACAATTCGGACTCAACTTTCAATGGTCGGGTCCTTTGTGCTTCCGTTACTTGATGCGCGTCCATGTTTCGACGGCCATGTCGTATAGCGCCAGAAAGAATACAGTGGCGAAAACAAGCAAAGCCAGGCTCAAATAGAAACCAAAGCTTGCCTCAGCTCGTTTGGGCGTTTCCTTTTTATAGGCGTTTGAGGTGTTGTCATAGGGAGAAATGGGGACAACGTTTCCCCCTCTTTCCTGTCTGCTGGCAAGTCTTTTGCTGTCTGGCACAACATTACTATGCAAGTCTTCTCTCGGCATTGCAAGCCAAGCAGGTTGAAATCGAAAATACTTACTCCAAAAGAAAAGGCTTCATTCTCGCCTCGCACTCCTCATATGAATCTTCGAGAACGTAATGCCCTGCATGGTGCATTTCATGGACCATCATATGGGGCCACCTGTCCTTCCATGCTTCCAGAAATTTCGGGCTAAAGCAAAAGTCGCGCATGCCCCAACATGTCATGACTGGAGTCGAGCGGAAGGAGTTAAGCTTTTCCGACGTGTCCTGAAGGAGTTTGAGCGAAGGATGATCCTTTTCATAGGGGATATCCTTGACGAAACGCCAAACCGCCACCCGGTCCTGCCATGATCGGTAGGGATGAAGTAAGCCGTTTTTGGCTTCCTTACTCAACCCCTTTGATGTGGCCATCCAAGTTGCGGGACCGGCAAATCCGTTTAGGCCGCGCACTAAAATTTGCCCTAAAACGGGAGTTCTGCAGAGAAGAATTCTTTTTGGCACGTCGGTGGACGGAAATGCGGCAGTGTTAAGAAGAACGATTTTCTCGATTTGTTCGGGTTGGTTGCGGAACGCGGTAAGGCCGATCGCCCCACCCCAGTCATGCAATACCAGAATCACTTTTTTGACACCCAAATCGTCCAGAAGATCGATCAGGTTTCCGGAATGAGTCTGAAGGTCATAGGGGAAGTTTCGAAAATTCGGTTTTTCGGAGAGCCCGCACCCGATGTGGTCCGGAGCAATGCAACGCTTTTCCGAACTGAGGCATTTGATGATTTTTCGATAGAAGAATGACCAAGTTGGATTTCCATGAAGCAAAAGCAAAGGGACGTCGTCGCTCCTTGGCCCCTCATCCAGGTAATGCATTTTGTAACCGGTTTTGGTTTCAAAAAAATTCCCCGAAAAATCGTATTCGGAATTCATGTGACCAAAACTACTCAAGGGTTGAGGGCAAGGAAAAGGCTAGAAAGTCCGCTTCCGATACCCAGAAGAACGGAACGAGAACTCAATACGGCAGAATCTTTCTCGCATGCCATCGTGTAAGTGATGGGAAGCGATGCGGACCCGCAATTACCAAGCTTTTCAAAGGTGGAGAAATTCTTTTGATGATCTAATCCAAGAGCATCCAGGACCGCATGGGTGTGAGCCTTACCAACCTGATGGGTCACAATAAGATCTGGGTTGAGGATCCATTCTTCCGACCGGGAAGTAAATTTTTTCCATGCGTTTTTCGCTACGGCAATCCCGGCATGAAGAAGTTCCTCAGAATCGGTTTGCATAAAAAGTCCATCCCCCGCGGTTTCGCCCTCACATAATTGGTTGTGAGAGGTGTCGGTCTCGATTGCGTAACTTCCTAGGCTCGGTGAGGAAGCCGTCAGCAAGTCCTTATGGGAAATGGACCAGGCAACTGCCGCTGCCCCGATGGTGAGGTTTGCAAAGTAGGGCTTGATCGACTGACGGTCATGCTCCTCGCCATTCAGACGCCTAATGGTTTCCTCTACGAGGGGTTTGCCGTTTTCCCCTGCTGTTATAATTGCTCGTTTGATTTGCCCGGACTCAATCATTGAAGCCCCTAAGATGAGCGAATTCAGGAAACCCAGGCAGGCATTGGAAACGTCGAGGATTTGCGTGGATGAACCCAGTCCCATGGTCCGATGAACGTAGGATGCCGTAGCGGGTTCGAGCCGATCCCGGCATACCGCCGAGTGAATCAAGAGGTCGACCTCGCCAGGATTGATTCCTTCCCGAAGCAATTTGAGTCCCGCCTCTGCGGATGCGGATGAAGGCAGGTGTCCGCTTGGCCAAAATCTGCGTTCGCGAATTCCCGTCATTAACTCAAGCCTCCCAGTCTGCAAATTGAGTTTTTCGTAGAGGGGTGATAATTCGCCCTCAAGCTCATGTGAGGTCGTGATTGTTTGAGGCAATGCATAGGCCATCGCTTCAATGCCAACTTTCGAAAACTTCACTTTAACTTCATGGAGGATTCGACAATTTCCCTGTCGAAGTAATTGAAGCCCATTCCCGCATCAATCACAATCCCCTGACCATTAATCCCCGAGGATCTTGAACTGAGAAGGAAGGTTGCCAGGTTGGCGACTTCCTGAGTTGTGAGCGCTTGTTTGCGGTAAGTGAGTTTTTCCGCATACAGATAGTTCGTTAGGTAACCGGGAATTCCTGCGGATGCGGATGTCTTCAAAGGACCTGCGTTGACCGAGTTGAAGCGCACCCTTGAGTCGGAAGAGAAAGACTTAGCCAAATACCGGACGCTGGTCTCCAAGGATGCCTTGATGGGCGCCATGTAACCGTAGTTTTCCGCAGTCACCTCAGTTGATGAAATTCCAATCGTCACGACCGACGCATCTTCGGCCAGGATGCTCTTGCAGGAGTTGGCTAACTCTATGAGTGAAAAAGATGAGATTTGCGTAGCCTGGAGGAAGTCCTCCCTTTTCGTTTCGTGAAAGGGTTTCAAGCCTTCCGAGTAATTGGCGAAAGCGATCGAATGAAGGATTCCGTCGAGAAGACCTTCGTGTTCTTCTGCGATTGTTCTGCCCAATCTCTTGATTTGCCGTTCATTCTCAACGTCACAAACAAAAATGCTCCTTTCCCCTAAAAGTTTGCAAAGCTCCTCCTTACGCTTTTCGCTTCGGACGGAATAAATTACCTTTGCGCCCTCATCCTCAAGAGTCTGAGATACGGCCCAGGCGACGCTCTTTCTGTTTGCCACTCCAGTGACAAGAAACGTTTTCCCCTTTAGTTCTAGAAAGCTCATGCGCTTTCGTTTTTAACCAACGCAAGAGCGAAAGAGACAGTCATGGCAACTTTCCCTTCGTTTCGTATTTCCCCTCTCATGTTGAAGAACTGCCCGATCTTTTCTCCAAGGAACACGGAAATTTCAATTTCTTCCCCTGGTTTGACCATTCTCTTGAAGCGCGCGTCCCTAATGCGGGAAAGTACTGGGGTTACCGATTCGTCAGTCAGGGCATGTTCCCCTTTCATGTGGTCGGAGAGAAAGATCGCTCCAGTTTGAAAAACTGCCTCACTCAAGAGCACGCCCGGCATAATTGGGTTTCCGGGATAGTGCCCTTCGAAGAATGGCATCTCTAGTCGTACCTTCAGTTTTGTCTTTGCCGAACTCTCGGTAATTTCGATGATTTCATCAACGAAAAGAAACGGTGGCCTGTGAGGGATTCTTTGGTGAATTGACTCCATTAGTGAAATAAAAGGAATTGCAGGGCATTTGAACAGGTAAAAGGTACCTAAAGCCAATTGGCCGTCATTTCAGAAAGTCGAAGAGCTATTCCGCTTGCCCAAGTTTCTGCTTGAGAAAGCGGTCGACCTTATTCGCAGTAATCACACCGTAATTGATGGTTCCAAGCCAACCCGACATAATGATTCCAACCGAACCGGCGTGAAAAAGGCCCGGGGCGTGATCAGGGAGGGAGGTGGAGACCTCAAGCCCTTCGAACTTCGTTCCGAAGGTTGCTCCTTGGGCGTGATGGGTGTAGTACTCGATGGTCCTGGGAGTAGCGGCTTCAAGGTGATCGATCTTGTCGCGAATTCCAGGTATTAGTTTCTCCAAGGCAACGACACTTTCTTCGCAGAGTCGATTTTTGGCCTGGGCATATTCCTCTTCCGACAATTTACCCCAATCCTGCCATTTGGCGTTAATCGAAGCGACGATACTGTAGCGCGAATCCTTGCGATGGGGTCTCGTGTCCGGGTAGTAGATTGAAAAGGTTCTGCTGGTGGTGTTGAAGTCAGTCAGTTCATCGGATGAGAACTTGGGTGACTCCGAGGTGAAGATAAGATCTCCAACGGATTCGGGGATCGTTTCGCCTTTTTTTAAGCCTATGTAGACTTGGCAGGAGGTGCTGTTTAGGCGAACTTTCTTGGCAAGATTGGAAAATGCAGAGGGCAATTTAGAGCTTCCCAGAAGTTTTTCGATGGTGTTCTTGAGGTTCGCGTTTGACAAGACGGCGCCGCAGTTGATGCGCTTTCCATTGACGATTACTCCGGATACGTGATGACTACCGTCTTTTTCCTCGGTGATCAGTTTCTGGACCAGGCATTGCCGCTTGAGAACCGCTCCGTTTCGACGGAGTTCGGAAACCATTTTCCGGATCAGGGAGTCCGTTCCATCCTTGAAGGTGTAGATTCCCTTGCGCATGAAGTTTGTGAATACGATTCCATAGGCGAAGGCAGGATCCATTAAGGATGATCCATTTGCATAGGCAATGGGTTCGAGCAAGAGACGCTTGACGTCATCTCGGCCGGGAAAAAACTCTTCGAAGAGATCCGCAATAGTCCTTTTGTCGTTCGCGAAGTAGTCCATCTTCTTGAGGTGGTCGTAGAACAGTTCGATCCTCTCCTTGGCAACCTTGAAGGTATCTTGAAGGATTCGGGTGAAATCCATTCGATCAAAGGTTGTGCTCAATTCGTATTGGGGGTTTACGAAACGGATGCCCTTGAGCTGTACGATTGAATCAGCGATTTCCTTGGTCCAATATCTGCGACAGGACTTGATCATTCCAACCGGAAAACCATGGAGGGAAATATCGAAAATGTGACCGCCGGCTCGCTTGAACCAAGTTGCTAATCCTCCAAACTGATAATGATGTTCCAGCAAGAGTACCGAATGCCCCATTTTTGCGAGACAGTTTGCACCCGTAAGTCCGCCCAATCCACTGCCTATCACAACGACGTCGTAGTAGTCTTCGGTATCTTTAAGAAAGTTGTTGGCCACTGATTATTACTTATCCGCCAAGGTCTTGCAGCACAAGTTGGAATTTCAGCTAAAATTCAGTCTTCTCGGATCTCGGGCTTGTGTTTGAGAAAGAATTCCTCAGCAGTTTGATTCAAGGGGTCATTGGGCGAGCGTAACCTTTTTAAGCCAATGGACTTCAATAAGCTGAAATCATCTTCATCCCTTCCGTCGAGTGAAAGAGCGAGGCTTTCCAACGGCATCGAGTTAAGAGGGGAAAGAGATTCAAGCTGAAGTCCGATTGCATTCAATTCTTTCAAGGGACAATTCCTGAGTGGTTCGAGATTGGTTACCGGCGATCCGGGTAGAACCAGGCGAGTGATGGGCAGTCCAGCCAACGCATTCAATTCTTGGATCTGAGTTGCCCGCATTTCAAGAGATTTTAGCTTGCTAGTCGAAAGAGGAGTTAAATCCGAAACTTGAGTCGCCGAAATCACCAGATTTTCGATCGGCAAACCCTCAAGGGGTGACAAGTCGGTAACTTTAGTTTTGAAAAGATTGAGTTTTTTGAGAAATCTTTGCTGGCTCAGGAATTCGAGATCCCGAACTTCGGTTTCTTCGATATTCAACTTCTCGAGATTCTTGCCCTTGAAGAAATCCAGATCAGAAAGATTGGTTTTGGCGAGTGAAAGATCCCTCAAGGAGCGATGATTCATAGACTCTGGATTTGTAATTTCACACTCCTCCGCAGAGAACTTAAGCAGGTCAAATTCCTTGAGACTCGAACAGTCCAGAAAACTTCCTCTCGGTACGCTCAAACCGATCAGTTTAAACTCAGACAGCTGCGAATAGTCAATTTTAGGCAGACTGGAAAGGTCGAGTTCGTAAATGGGCAGATGAGCGATCTTCTGGAGGGGCGGATGATTTTCGTTTGAAACGGAAACTTTTACGCCCCCTGGAATGAGGGTTACTTCGCTGGCGAATCCCAATTGAAGAAGTTCGCGCGAGCAACCGGATTCGATCTCGGAAAAGAAGGTGATCCTCTTCGATCTTTTTTCCCTGAACGCGCTTCGGTATCGAGAAAACATTGGAAAACGGTTATTCCTTGAGGTGTCGGTAAGGTTGAAGAGGTTTCTGTTTGAAGCCCATGTCGAAAATTGCAACGCTGGAGGAATGTCCGTTTGGATTCATGTAATCGGTTGGCTTATGGTCGCCGTAAATACCTTATGCTTGCTGAGATTGGGGATTCTGCCGGTGATTTTTCTTGCTAGGAATTACAAACTCTATGGAAAGATTTTCTGGGTCGCCCTTTTTGTTGCGACGGTTTTCCTGATGAGCGAAGTTATGCTGATTCGCATGTTGGTCAATTTGGAAGTGAAGTAGAAACTTCAAGGCAAAGTCCAAAAACGATTATATGGCTGGGATTTTCCAGAGAGTGTAATAAGCTGCGTCGTGCAGGAGTGGCAAACTTTCCACTTTTGAAAGAACGCCGGTTAGCTTCAGTTCGTGTATATGTCCACGCTGAAGGCCATTTATCTTCATTCGAACCGTTTTTTCATTTTTGCCCATTTTTACGGAAATGATCTCAGGAGTCGTTTCATCAACCTTGGGACTGCCGTATTTTGCCTGAAAAACGTAGGTGTAGGTTTTGATTTCGTAAGATTCGATACTTTCAACGGCCGCTTGGTTTACTTTTTGAGTGAATTCCAATTCAAATCCGTCCGGTTTTGCACGCATTTCCAAAATCTCAAAAGGAGTTTTTCCATTCCAGACGACCCGATCCAGAGCGAACCTTTTGCCTCCCCTTGCCCCCCATCCTCGGTCTGTTCCTCCGGAAATAAGACTTCCGTCGGAAGCCTGAAGAAGGGGTACGTTTCCTGACCCGAATCCCTTGAGGAAGGGGAAACAAGCGCCTTGATAGTATCCATCGACCTTTTCGAGAAAGCATCGATTGACCACACTGTGAGTTTGGTCCGAAACGAAAAGTTGCCCTCCAAAGGGACCAAAATTTCCTTTGGAAACATCAGGTGCGATTCCACTTGCCGAATTGCCCACTACACCATGCGGGAAAAGAATGGCGGGGGGTCTGTAATGAGGCAAACGATCCATTTCTTCGTGAAATCGACTTCCGTTAATTGGCTCTTCGTGTTTTTGGCCGAGATGAGCCTTAACCTTGTCCAGTTCGAACCATGCGAAGCCCCCCGGGTGACCCTGGAAACTTCCTGCGGTCAAGTGTTTGAGTGAGCTCGTCCCGTTCCACGGTCCTTGGTTGTCGCAATAAAAGGCCTCTCCCTTGGCATTCAAACCGATACCGCCGGGTGAGCGAATTCCGCTGGCGGTGGGAATCATTTTGCCGTCTTTGGAGACTCGAACACACCAACCTCTGTAGGGAACCTTGCTGCCGAAAGATCCGGTTAGGCACAGAACCACCCACATATTTCCATCGGGGTCAAACTTGGAACCAAATGCGTACTCATGGTAATCGCCGGAAATGCCCCATTCGTCGCTAACCGTTTCGAAAACGTCGGCTCGCCCGTCTGAGTCGGAGTCTTTGATTCGGGTAATCTCAGGTCTTTGGGTTACGTAAAGCCATCCGTCCGCATAGGACAAACCCAGTACCTCATGCAAACCTCTTGCCCAAAGGGAGAAGGTTTCGTTTCCTTGGACGTCGTCCAAAAGATTGGAGACCATGAAAATGTCTCCCCTTCGTGTGGATACCGCAACTTTGCCATTGGGCATTTGCTCGATGCCACCCGCCTCCAACACGATGTTTTCCGGAATCGCAATTGATTCCATCGTGTAGTAGTCCTCTTGAGTCGGTTCCGCATTCGCTTGCGAAAGAAAGCATGTAATCAAAAACCAATGCAAGGATAAGGAAAAGGAGAGAAGTGGCTTTGGCATGTTAACTAAGACTAGAGTCAATAAAGGGGTTTGATGCGTATATTCCTGAAGGCAACCGGATCCTTGTGTCCCGCAAAGCCGAAATGCCCCGACTCCAAGGAGAGACCGGGGTGAGCCTTTCCGTTCATCGGATTCGTCGTTCTGGACAAATCGGCGTCCAAAATCATTTCGTCGTTGAGAAAAACGGTTACCCAACTACCACGGACAATCACCTCCTGCTCATTCCATTCGCCGGTTTGCCTAAGAAAGCCTCGCTTCGCTGGAGCCAGTCCGTAGGCGGAACCATGGTGCTGACGCGGATCAAGTTTGGCATATTTGGGGTGAGCGCTGTCCAGTACTTGCAATTCGCACATTCCATCATAAGCCGCGTTGCCTTTTGCCGGATAACGAATGGCCAATCCATTGTTTCCCCCCGGAGGGAGTTTGAATTCGAGTTTCACCGAAAAGTCCTTAAAAATGCGCTCCGAGTATAAGGTTCCCCCCTTCCCTTTCTTGCAACGGATCGAGCCGTCAACCACTTCGTAGTTGTCGGTTGCTCCCTGCCATCCTTTTAGGCTTTTTCCATCAAAAAGGTCCACGTAGCCAACCTCGTCGTCCACCTCGCAGCAACTCGGTTTCAATTCTTTAATGAAAATGTTTCGCCACCGAATCTCACCCCCATGAGTTTGGAGTTGTATGGGTCCTCGGAATGGCAGCGGTTTTCTTTTTTCAATCGGAGTCTTGCGGTCCCAATAATTAGTGAGCGGAGCTTGATCCACAACCAATTCTTCGTTGAGAATGACGGTTACTTCATTTCCTCTCATGGTAATGTGAAAATGATTCCATTCTCCCAAAGGCTTGTCGGCATGGGTTAACGGATCTCGGCCCGGAGCACCCGCCGGACCATTGTTCCACAGACCGCCCGAGCCCTTGTCCGCTCCGAGTTTCCATTTCCCGCCCTCTTCGGTGGTATCCCAGATTTGAACCTGAGGGACTCCGCGCAAATAGATACCACTGTCAGCGCCGGCGACCGTTCTGTATTCAAGCATCAGTTCGAAATCCGCGTAATTCTTGAGAGTGGAAAGAAACAGCCCTTTGCCGTCGTTAACCAGTTCGCCGTTTTCAACTGTCCAATGCTTGGCAACGTCAAGCAGACTGGCTTTCCATTTGGCCTTGAAGTCCTTCTGAGGTAATGCCATCCATTTTTCCGGGTCTTCGGTTTTCAGTCCCCACCATCCTTCCAAGTCGATTCCATTGAAAAGGGGGACGAAGCCTGAAGGAGCTTGGGAAAACAATGAGATGCAGGCAAGTAGCTTTGCAAAAAGTAAGATCGCTTTAAATTTCATGACATGTGTTCAGTTTCGAGTATGCAGAATTTGTTTTTCTTAAGATTTGAGCAAGGTCAAAACAAGCTTTGCTGAATATAGGTTAGGCAAGAAGCATGTAGTTTACTCCCCTCGCAAAACCTCGGTTTTCCAGGAAAGTGACAATCTTCTCTCGGGCTCCGCGTGATCCAGTCAAGCCAACGACAAACTCAAAGTCGGGACTTCCGATTTCACGAATGCTTTTGATGGGTGCATTGCCAACGAACCCACCGATCTTCTTTGGGTCTACCTCGTAAAAGCGATTTGGCATGATTCCGAAATGGGAAAGTAATCTAGCTTGTTTTCTGGCAATTTTCCCGGTCCCCCAGGCGGAAAGCGAAAGATCCTCTTTTAAGTGCTGATTCAGCCAGCGGGAAAAATACTTTGCTTTAACGGATTGAAAGGCTTGCTTCGAATACTCGCGGGCGATCCTTGACAGACGATTAGGGCTGTCTCTCCATTCAAGTAAGACTTTATTTATCTTTTCCATCTTCGCTCCTCTATGAAGCCATCTTAGCCACATTTCATAATCTTCGGGGAATTTACCTTTCCGGTATGGACCGTAGCGGGTGAAACTAGTCTTCCGAAAGACAACGGAGGGATGGGCGACGGGACTGTCCACAAATCGGTTGTCGGAGATTTCACTGTGCGAATGGAGATGATTCGTCCAGTCTACGTAAAGGCCGTAACCAATCGATTTTCCCTCCGCCATATCGGAGATTTGCAGTACTTCGGAGGACACCAAGTCCACTTCAGGCTTTTGCTTAAGATATTTGAGTTGTTCTTCTAGGCGGGTTGATCGCATGAGGTCATCCGAGTCCATCCTTGCAATAATTCCAGAGTTCGCCTTTTCAACCCCGAAATTGAGAGCGTCCACTATGCCTACGCCCGGTGTATTCAAGCACTTTATGCGTGAATCTTCATGAGAGTAATCTCGGATTATTTCCGCAGAAGTGTCCGTCGAATGATCATCTATGGCTATCAATTCCCAATCAGGGTAACTTTGAGCAAGGATTGAATTCATGCATTCACGGATGGTTTCGCCGGCATTACGAAACGGAAGAATAATCGAGACTTCGGGTTTCAACGAGAGTATGATTACCTCTTCAGTTAAAGAGAGGTTTGCCGAATCGCTTCATAAACTCCGATCCCGACCGACACAGCAAGATTCAGGGATCTCAAGCCATCCTTACCCTTGGGGATGCATACCCGGTTATCCTTCAGCCATTTATGAACGAAGTCCGGGGAGCCATGCCCCTCATTTCCAAACAGCAAGCCATCGTCTCTTTCAAACTTGCATTCCCAAAGCGTTTTCTTGGCATGCGTGGTAAAGAGATGGATATTCTTCGGTCTATTCGGGCAAGAGAGAAAGGATTCCCAGTCCTTGTGTTCCAAAACATCAAGCTTTTTCCAATAGTCCATTCCGGCACGCCTGAGATTTTTGTCATTTATCTCAAAACCAAGGGGATGAATAAGATGTAAGCGACAACCTGCAAATGAGCACAACCGACCCACGTTTCCAGTGTTTTGCGGGATTTCAGGTTGAAAGAGAATCACCTCAATCATCGTTTCATCGCATTCTTCATGGCTTGATCAGTTTCTCTCTGGGCATCGCGTTTTTTTAGGTCTTGCCTCTTATCACGGTGATTCTTGCCCGTGCCTACTGCCAATTCGCATTTTATGAGGGAGCCCTTGAAATAAAGCCTGGTGGGAACGATTGTTTTCCCTGCCGCCTCAATTTCGTTCTTCAGGCGATCCAGTTCTCTTCGCTTAAGAAGAAGCTTACGAGGTTGCTGGGGCGAATGGTTCTCTTCCCCGCCAAATTCATACTCGGCGATGTGGGCATTGCAAAGGAATAGTTCATTCTTCGAGATTTTGGCATAAGATTCGGAGATTTGAGCCTTTCCCGCTCGAATCGATTTAACCTCCGTGCCCGAAAGTACGATTCCTGCCTCGTATCTATCTCCTAAGGCAAATTTGTGCTTTGCTTTGGAATTGGTTAGTACAGGCAAGGAAGATTTATTTTTGCCCGGTTTTGCCATAATCGAAAATGTTCGCAGGGTACCTACGCGAACACAAGTTTGGAATTATATCGAAAAACTCAGGATTCGTCGGACTCACTCCATTCTTGGAATGAGATCTTACCCTCTATGATTTCCCTTAAGGCTATGTCTTCGGGTTCAAGTTTCTCCAATGACTCNACCAATGGTTTATTGCCATGNTTTAGTTGCTTGGACCTTCTTGACACTACGTTAATGAGGGTGTTTGGGTCGCTGATGATAGCTTGAGCTTCTTTTAGGTATTCGTCTCTCACGGAATAAATGGAATTGAGGGTCGCTAATGAGTTAAATTTTAAACAATATTAAAACCTACTTTTTTGCAATGAATTTCGACATGGGATGAATAAAGATTTATATGTTGGACACACAACCTGCTCCTCCGAAGAGGATGCCCTTCATCTATTGGATGCTCTTTTGAGCAAATCATTGGTTGCTTGCGGGCAAGTAAGCGGTCCAATTTTATCAAAGTATTGCTGGGATGGTGAAATTAAATCGGAAACGGAATGGCGTCTGACTCTGAAATTCAAGATCGACTTAAAGGAAGAATTGACTCAAGCACTGCATTTTCACCACAAATACGAGACTCCTGAGTGGATTTTCCAATCGGCCGAAAGCTCTAAAGGTTATTTGGAATGGATGAACCAATCCGAGTAAGCGCTAAAGAACTCTTATTCGTCGGGTTTAGTCTTAACCAATGAAACCACACGGTCACCTTTTTTCCACTGACCGCGACTGCGTAGAAGCTCTACACGTTCAAAACGCTTCAAAACGTTTCTTTTCTTTGTGAGGCCACCGGGTGGCTTGAAACTGGGATGCCTGCTCATGAATAATGATAAAATACTAAATGGGAGCCTTTTACAACGCTGAAATTCTAAATTTCAATTAAGCGGGAGCTCCTGCGGGTTCGGAACCGGTAAGACCGGAGGTGTCCTCTTTGGGCTCGTTCGCGGGTTCCGAATCCTTTTCTGCGCTTTCCTTCTCCTCGGCGATGGGGGCGGATTTTACGATTGGAGAAATAATTTTGCCCTTATCGAGGATTTCGTGGATGTGCTTGCCTTCAATTGTTTCATGCTCGAGCAGAGCCTCGGCCGAAGTGTGAAGGGCAGAGATGTTATCTTCCAAAATCTTTTTCGCCCGTTGGTATTGTTCGTCAATGACATCCTTGATGGCGATGTCAATTTTCTGCGCGGTTTCTTCACTGTAATTTTGAGCGCGCGACAGTTCCTTGCCCAAAAAAACCTGATCCTGTTTGTCACCGAATGAAATCATACCAAGATCGCTCATTCCCCAGTCGCAAACCATACTACGGGCAATGTTCGTGGCCATGCGAATGTCGCCGGCGGCACCGCTTGTTACGTCGCCAATTTCAATTTCCTCCGCCGCTCTGCCTCCCATGGCGCAGCAAATTTGATTGAGCACACGTCTTTTGCTATGATTGAGAATATCTTTCTTGGGGGTGAACATTGTGCTGCCAAGGCTTTGCCCGCGAGGAATTATGGTCACTTTGTGAATCGGCAACAAGCCATCGTCCACAACGGCCTGAACGATCGCATGCCCCGCCTCATGATAAGCAATGATCTTACGGTCTTCCTCATCCATCACTCGCCTACGCTCCCGTCCAAAGGAAATCTTTTCACGAGCATCATCCAAATCAATGCGTTCAACGACTTTCTTTCTCCTGCGGGCTGCGATCAACGCTCCCTCGTTGAGCAAATTAGCCAAATCCGCCCCGGAAAAACCAGCGGACGCTCTCGCCAGAGAATTGAGGTCCACGTCTTCACAGAGCTTGATCTTCTTGGCGTGGACTTTGAGGATAGCCTCACGACCTTCCAAGTCAGGAAGGTCAATCACCACTTGTCGGTCGAAGCGACCGGGACGCAACAGAGCATTGTCAAGGACGTCGGGTCTGTTGGTTGCGGCTATGATGATGACCCCTTCGTGCCCATCAAAACCATCCATCTCGACGAGAAGAGAATTCAAGGTTTGCTCTCTCTCGTCATTCCCGCCTCCCAAGCCAGCTCCGCGCTGGCGTCCGACGGCATCGATTTCATCAATGAAGACAAGACAAGGAGCATTCTTTCGCCCCTGTTCGAACATGTCTCGAACGCGAGCGGCTCCAACTCCAACAAACATTTCAACGAAATCGGATCCACTGATGCTGAAAAACGGCACATCCGCTTCACCGGCGACCGCTTTTGCTAACAATGTCTTCCCAGTACCCGGCGGACCCACCATGAGAACACCTTTGGGTATCTTTCCTCCTATTTTGCGAAAACGCTTGGGATCTTTCAGAAAATCAACGATCTCAGCAACCTCTTCCTTGGCTTCGTCGCAACCCGCAACGTCATCAAATACGATTTTCTCGTTTTCGCGGGTCAATAGTTTGGCCTTACTTTTGCCAAAATTAAGCGCGCCTTTCCCCGCCATCCTCAGTTGCCTGACGAAAAGGAAATAGAGTAATCCAATTATGAGCATGAAAGGGAGTAGGCTGAAAAGAAGATCAGTCCATATGGTGCTGGAAGGATCCTCGATGAGTTGCTTGCCGTGACCCGAGAGCAAAGAGCGAAGTTCCTTGTACTCCGATTCCGTAACCCTTCCTTTTACAACGAAGGGAAGGGATGGGTAGAGGGTTTCGTCATACTCATAGTCCGGGTTACGCACATCGCCCCTTATGACGTACCATTCTTCGCCACCTTTGGGGTCACTTTGAATGCGAGCCTCGCGAATAAGGTCATCCCTGGCAGCCGAAATCAACTCGTCTACCGAGGAAAGTGTTGGGTTTTGCTGGATTTCGCCAGACTGTCCAATAAGAAGGGCGATCACTCCGGCGATTACCGCAAGCCATATCAGCAAACTTTTGGATTGAAAGCTCTTAGGTTGATTCTCGGGGTCTTTGTTATTCGATTTATCCACAATCTACATCATGACGCGGCACCAGAGTAAGTCAAACGGATTACCCTGGCAATGGATGCTTCAAGCTTTGCGCTTTCGGCCGGAGGAAAGCCAGGAACCCACAATATTTGGCCTCTTCGGTCCACCACTATCGGGCAATTTTCCTTACGAATCTGACTCCACTTTCTATCAATCATGAAATCTTTGAGCTTTTTTTGACCCGTGGAACCAAGTGGTTGAAAAAGATCACCGCTTTCTCGCCTTCGCACAAACAATTCCCCGTCAATGACGGATGCGTAATTAATCCAAGCTTCCACCTCTTGGTTGATTCCCCCAGAGCATATTCGAGTGATCTCGGCAGCGGATGCTTCACGAATTTCCGCTTTTAGGATTTGCGTTCGGGGGAAACTCCATCTTCCCACAAATGGCAGCGCATGAGTTGCCCAGGTTGGCGAAGGGAACTTACGGGAGCAAATGATATCAATGCTCTTTTCGTTGAGGCTCAATGATGACTCGGGAGAAAGGTTGGCTTTCAAGCTCAATCCCCGCTCCAATCCATCCAGGACTTCATTCAGGGTCTTCGTGGTAGGAAAGAGGCGCTTGGACCTTAACCAACGCACAATGATTTTTCTACGCATGGCTCTGGGGAGCTTCTTCAGTACGACCAGATCGATGGACTTTTCGAAAGAATTACACTCTTCAATTTCTACAGCCCAATGATCGAGGGCTTGACTGACTTCCTCCAATTGGTCCCTGCTGGCCTCGACTCCCTTCAGTACGTCGCGGTCGGAATCCGACTTCCAACTTTGGAGAGTGTTTCCCCTAAGCCTGTTACGAAGATATCGAGAACTCGTATTGCTTTGATCAATTGAAAATGGGATTTCATGCTTTTTCAGGGTTTCTCTGATGAATCCCCTGGATAGATTAAGGAAAGGCCTTAGGATCAGGTATCTGCCCTGATCTTGAGGGCTTGTTGGCCTAGGAGCGCAAAGACCCTCCTCCCCTGCCCCGCGGGCAAGTCTCCATAGCATTGTTTCGGCAACGTCATCCAGATTATGGCCCTGAATCAAGTATTTGATCGAATGCTCTCGCATTTTGCTGGTAAAAAAATCAATTCGAGCACTTCTCAGAGTGCCTTCGTCGTCTCTTATGTTATCGAAGCATCTTGAAGAGAGAACTTCTACGCCGATTGCGCTTGCGACTGAAAAAACAAGTTCTTCGTCTTCATCAGAGTCGGGCCCACGCAGTCCATGATTCAAGTGCAACACCTTAATTTTGGAACCCAGAAGCGCGTAAGTGATAAGAAGGGCGAAAATCGAGTCTGCTCCGCCTGAGCATGCCACCGCAAAACAATTCGGTTCTCGCGGAGGCTCAAAATACCCGCAAGTTGACTTATGCCAAAGATTCAAGGGGATTTGGGAGAGTAAATGCTTGGATTTCTCTCTCAGTTCATTCGAAACTCCCTTGTTATCCCTCACTAGGAATAATACGAACTAGAAGCCTATGGTTTCGTTGGGGAACCACTTTCTCAAGCACTTTGGAACCTCCGTCAATCCGTCTGCCCGCAGTTTGTTTTCCAAAATTGCCGCTAGAACGCGAGGGATTGCCAGCGCGGAACCATTCAAGGTATGAACGGGAGAAGGCTTTCCATCATCATCTCGAAATCGAATATTGGCCCTTCTGGCCTGAAAGTCGGTAAAGTTGCTACAACTCGATACTTCGAGCCATCTTTTCTGACCGGCGGCCCAAACCTCAAGGTCGTACTGCTTGGCGTGGGGAAAACCAATGTCGCCTGAGCAGATTGACAAGACTCTGTACGGAAGCTCCAGTTTTTGCAGAAGACTTTCGGCATCAGCTCGCAAGGACTCCAATTCCGCAAAGCTTTGTTCAGGATGAGTCCATTTGACCAGTTCCACCTTATCAAACTGGTGGAGACGATTGAGGCCGCGAACGTCCTTTCCCCAACTCCCTGCCTCACGACGAAAACATGGTGTGTACGCGCAACGTTTCACAGGTAACTTCGCGGAATCCAAAATCTCATCCCTGAAGAAGTTGGTCACCGGAACTTCGGCTGTNGGGATAAGATAAATTTCCTCGTTCTGATCAANATACATCTGCCCTTCCTTGTCNGGCAACTGCCCGGTTGCCGTAGCGCTGGACGCATTTACCACAATCGGNGAGTGGANTTCTTCATACCCTTTGCCTCCAGCCTCCTCGAGGAAGAAGTTAATCAAAGCTCTGACGAGTTGGGACATTTCACCCAGATAGAATGGAAATCCCGCGCCGGTTACCTTAACACCTCGAGGAAAATCAATCATTTGATCGAACCAAGGAATGTCGTAATGAGGCATTGAATGCGGGAATTCCCCTTCGGTTTCGCCCCATGTTGCAATCGTTTGGTTATCCTCTTCTCCTTTACCGTCGGGCACGGATTCGTTGGGGATATTCGGCACCGTCAGGAATGCTTCCTTGAATTCAATATCCGCCTTCCTAGCTTCGCTCTCTAATTCTTTGACTCGCGCTGCCAACTCCTTCATTTCCGAAACCTTCGCGAGAAACTCGGGAGAGCCCTTTTCTAGTTGCGACATTTCGTTGTTGGCAGCCTTCTGGCCCGCCCTTGCCTGTTCGGCAAAAGATATTGACTCTCTGCGCTTATGGTCTAATTCGACAAGCGAATCCAAGTCGCATTCAAACTTTTTTCTTGAGATGGAATTTTTTAAGTCATCCAGATGATTTCTTAGGTATTCAATGTCGATCATTCAAATTACACATAAACTTGAATGAAGCATCCTGCAAAAGAAAATAATCTTAAGCCTTTAACAAAAAAGTTAACCTAATTATAAGATTATTGAAAAGTGAAGAAACTGAAAGTCATTCAATTGGTGCCTGAACTCAATAGTGGTGGTGTTGAGCGCGGCACACTCGAGGTTGGCAGATATTTATCCGAAAATGGTCATCAATCCATTATCATTTCAAACTGTGGCAGAATGGTTGAGCAACTGATTCGAGAAGGGAGCAGGCACGTCAAATTCCCAGTACACAAAAAAAACCCAATTTCCCTTCTACAAGTTCCTAAACTGCGAAAATTCTTTCTACGGGAAAAACCTGACATAATTCATGCAAGGTCAAGAATCCCAGCATGGTTAAGCTATTTGACTTTAATGCTAATTAATCGAGGTAAGAGACCAAATTTTGTTACAACAGTTCATGGGTTTTATTCCGTGAACGCATATTCAAAAGTTATGACTCAAAGCGACCATGTTATTTGCGTTTCAAATAGTATTCGTGAGTATGTTCTTCGTAATTACCCTCAAACTCCTCAATCAAAACTTTCCGTAATACACAGAGGGATTAAGAGTCGCGACTACCATATTGGCTACAAACCAAAGCGAGAGTGGTTGGACAAATGGAAAGAAGATTTCCCAAAAACAACAAATAAGAGGATACTTGTTCTTCCTGGTCGCTTAACACGACTCAAGGGACAAGAAGAATTTTTGAAAATAATTAATATTTTGGGGGATGAGTATTGCGGCTTAATCATCGGTCACGTTGATAAAAAAAAGAACGGATATTTCAATGAACTTCATGCCCTAGCGAACAAAATGGGCATTCTCAAAAGAATTCTTTTTTTAGGGCACCGTGAAGATTTAAAGGATATTTTTGCAATATCAAATTGCGTCTTCTCTCTATCGACTAAACCTGAGTCTTTTGGCAGGACTGTACTTGAAGCACTTTCCATCGGAGTGCCTGTAATAGGGTACGGTATGGGCGGAGTAGGAGAAATCCTTAGTGAATTGTTCCCCGAGGGCCAGGTGGCTTGTGGGGATATCCTTCACGCTGTAGAGCTAGTGAAGTCACTTGAAAAGCATCCCGTTAAACCCAAGCCTAATAAAACTTTCACCTTAGAGGATATGCTTGCTAAAATTGAGGATGTTTATGCTCGCCTTTCTTGTTAGGAACGAACTGAATTCTGGAATGAAATTCAGTAAGGATTAAATTATGATTTACTTAATTGAATCAATGCCATGCCTGGTGGTGTAAGGAATATTGTAACTATGAAATGGGGTGATCGTTATCCCTCTTCTTTCGTCAATAGGCTATACAATTCCGTTTCTCGCAACCTA
>NZLE01000032.1 GCA_002692605.1 Opitutia bacterium | reverse complement strand
TCATCCACCATGGTTTGACGAAGAGTGAAACCGTTCCGTCAGTTCGTTCGGATCACTCCTTCTCCGAGGTTGCTCTGATAGACCAGAGTTCGGTTGCCCGAACGCCCCGATCCAATCCGGTCATGTATGCCGACGCCTGGGGCCCGATCCGAGAGGCGTTCGGAAGGACGGATGATGCGAAACGCCTCGGTTTTTTTGCGGGAGACTTTTCCTTCAATTCCGGGAACGGTCGGTGTGAGGCATGCAAGGGCTTGGGCTACCAAGAAGTGGAGATGCAGTTTCTTTCCGACATACAAATTCCCTGCGAACACTGCGAAGGCAAAAGATTCAAGGACGAACTTTTGGAAGTAAAACTGGATGGTTTGTCCGTTTTTGAGGTTTTGAACCTTACCATCGAAGAATCATTGTCCAGGTTTTCCCAGCTTCCCAAAACCTCTCGCAAGCTCTCGATGTTAAGCAAAGTGGGACTGGGGTATTTGAAGCTGGGCCAACCCCTGAATACACTCTCCGGAGGAGAATCACAGAGGCTTAAGCTAGTCAAGTACATGAGCGATTTCTCGAAAGGCGTAAAGCCCTGCCTTTTGCTTATTGACGAGCCCACGACCGGTTTGCATTTCGAGGACGTGGACAGGCTTTTGAAATGTCTTTTTGAAATTCGAGATGCAGGCCATTCGCTGATTGTCATTGAACACAATCCGCAGGTACTGAAAAGCGCGGACTGGATACTTGAGTTAGGCCCCGGAGCAGGAAAATCAGGAGGACGGAAAGTGGCGTCGGGACCACCCGACTCGTTTTCCACTCTCAATACGGCCACCGCTCTTTCGATAAGAAAACCTCTTGGAGATCAGTCTATCATAAAGAGGGGTGGCGGTCTCAAAGGAACAAAAGGAAAAAGATCCATTCGAGTTTTGGGGGCGAGAGAAAATAACCTTAAGAACGTCAGCCTTACGATGCCTGCAAACCAATTTGTCGTCGTTACCGGACCCTCAGGTTCAGGAAAATCATCGTTTGCCTTTGATGTTGTCTTTGCCGAAGGACAAAGACGGTTCATGGACTCTATGTCATCCTATGCCAGGCAATTCGTTCAGCAACTTGGAAAGCCACTGGTCGATGAAGTCCATGGATTATCCCCCACCGTTGCAATCGAGCAACGGGTTACGAGAGGCACTCGAAAGTCCACCGTGGCTTCGATCACCGAAGTGGCCCAACACCTCCGGCTTCTATACTCAAGGGCGGGTATTCAATTAAGTGTTCGCGGAAGAAGGCCATTGGTCACATCCACCTTCCCTCAAGTATCCGGAAAGATTCGTCAGATTTTGCAAAAGAGCGTCCCAAATAAAAAAAATTCCGTCGTTCTTCTTGCTCCTTTGGTTACGAACCGAAAAGGTCATCACAAACCATTGATCAACTGGGCTCGCGAACAGGGCTTCTCTGAAGTCCGATGCGATCAAGAATTCATTGCCACCGAAAATTTTCAGGGATTGGACAGATACGTCGCGCATGACGTGGAAGCCGTGGTTGCCCGCTGGACTTCAATGCCAAAAAGGCTTTCCGCCTTTATTGCAAGAGCTATCGAGGTTGGCAAGGGTAGGTGCGGGCTTTTGACTTCCGAGGATCAAGAGGTCGTTTGGCTCTCCACTAAACTCATTGATCCTGAAACCGGCGAGGCATACCCCGAGCTTGAACCTTCCCTATTATCTTGGAATTCTCCCAAAGGCTGGTGTTCGTTCTGCCATGGGTACGGTCGGATTTTCGATTGGATGAAGGATCGTTTGCCCGCCAACGGCAATTGGTGGCAATTGAAAGATGGAGAAACCTGCCCGGAATGCCAAGGTGAACGACTTGCTCCCATTGGAAGGAACGTCGTGATCTTCGACCAAAAAGGTCGCTCCCTCTCTCTGCCCCAGTTACTCGAACTTGCCCCGCGGGATGCGATCTCCTTTCTTGAACGGGTCAAGGTTTCCTCAAAAACAAAGCCAATCATCAATGCCATAGTCCCAGAAGTCATTGATCGGCTTTCTTTTATGGAAAAGGTCGGGCTGGATTACCTTTGTCTGAATAGAGAAACCTCGTCGCTTTCCGGAGGGGAGTCTCAGCGCATCAGATTGGCTGGACAACTGGGGTCCAATTTATCGGGCGTACTTTACGTTCTGGACGAACCTTCGATAGGCTTACACCCCATGGATAATTCGAGGCTCATTGCATCGCTCAGGGAACTGCAATCAAGAGGGAATTCTCTTCTCGTAGTCGAACATGATCAGGAGACCATTCAGCAAGCGGATTACCTAATTGACGTAGGGCCCTTGGCCGGAAGACAAGGCGGTGAAATCGTAGCTCATGGCAAGCCCGATGAGGTTTTTCGAAATGAACGTTCACTGACCGGTCAATTCATGCGAAATGGGATTCCTCATCCTCTGAGAAAAAGCCGAAGGGATCTTTGCCATACCAAGGAAAAATCGGTCAAACGAACTTGGTTGGAACTGTCGGACGTTCACTACAGAAACCTAAAGGGCGTGTCCGTACAAATTCCCACGGAATGCCTGGTCGTTGTCTGCGGCGTGTCCGGTTCGGGTAAGTCCAGCCTAATACGCGGCGTCCTCAAGGATGGAATTCGGGAGGCGACGGAGAACAAGACACTGGTCGTGCGAAAACAAAATTACAAACTAACCAACGGAAATCATTTTGGCAAAGTCATTGAAGTGAGCCAAAGCCCCATTGGAAAAACTTCACGATCGACTCCAGCGACTTATCTCGGAATTTGGGATCATATCAGAAAACTAATGGCGAATTTGCCGGAAGCCAAAGCCAAGGGGCTTACCGCAAGTGATTTTTCCTTTAACGTCAAAGGGGGCAGGTGCGAGGCATGCAAGGGAGTTGGGAAAAACAAGGTGGAAATGAATTTCCTGCCAGATTCTTACGTCGTCTGCCAAGAATGCAAGGGCTTGAGATACAGGCGGGAGATACTTGAACTGCGGTGGAAGGGTAAAAGCGTTGCGGACATTTTGGACCTCAATTTTGCCGAAGCCGAACGCTTCTTCAACTTTGATCATTTTCTTAAAAGTACCTTTGGCATCATGATCGAAACCGGCTTGGATTACCTAAAACTCGGCCAAGTTTCACCGACCCTTTCGGGAGGAGAAGCCCAAAGACTAAAGCTCGGAGCGGAACTTGCATCCGGAATCGACAAAGGGAAATATCGCCATCGAGCTCAATCGAGACCAAATCTTTATATCCTTGAGGAACCCACCATTGGCTTACACACCAAGGACTGCCAGAACCTAATCCTTCTCTTGCATCGACTGATCGATGAAGGAAACACGATTATTCTGATCGAACACGACGTCGATCTTATTGCGGAAGCTGATTATCTCATCGAATTGGGTCCCGTAGGAGGGAACGGAGGCGGACGTTTGCTGCATCAAGGCACAGTGGAAAAAATACTTACAAACAAAAAGAGCAAGACGGCTCCATTTTTACGTAAGCTCGGTCAGTTAGGGTAAGATCCTAAGAAATATCTTTTTTCCGGCTTTGACCACGATCCCTTCTTGGGAAATGGAATCCAATTTAAAATCACAATCCTCTATTTTTTCGCCATTTATTTTGATGGCGCCCTGCTTAAATAAACGCCTTATCTCGCCTTTGGAAGCAAATGCATCCGATAAGCTTAGGGCGTCCAATATCGNTGGAAACTCGAGACCGGTGTCAGTCGCCAAAATTTGATCCATTTCCTTNGGTATTTCCCCTTGAGAAAATACCTGTGAGAAGGATTCGTACTCCTTTTCAGCAAGTTCGTCACCGTAGAAAAGAGCGGTTAGTTTTCTCGCCAATTCCTTTTTGACTACCATAGGGTGATCGTTTTTCATCCTTTCCAACCCNTCTTCTCCTTCGAGCAAAAGTAGACGAAAATATTCCCACATCGCATCATCGGAAATAGACATTGTTTTGCCGAACATATCCCTTGGGCTGTCATTAAATGCAATGTAATTATCATAGCTCTTAGACATTTTGCGNACACCATCCAGACCAACGAGCAAGGGAAGGGTAAGAACTGCCTGCTGACTTTCCCCTCTNTCCTTCTGCAAACTCCTGCCAACCAGCATGTTAAANAATTGATCGCTNCCACCCAATTCGATGTCCGAATTCAACATGATCGAATCATAACCCTGAATAAGCGGGTACATGAACTCAACCATGGAAATAGGCTGGTTTTCCTTAAACCGCTTGTCAAAGTCATCCCTTTCAAGCATTCGGGCAACCGTCATTTTCCGAGTCAGATTGAGGGCATCCGCAAAATTCATTTTAGAAAACCATTCGCTGTTTCTGCGAACAATGGTTTTTTCGGGACTCAAAATCTTGAACGCTTGGTCCAGATAAGTNTTGGCNTTTTCATTTACTTCTTCCGCAGTCAATTCAGGCCTAAGTTCGGAACGTCCACTGGGGTCTCCAATTCTAGCCGTGTAATCTCCAATTAATAGAATCGCTTCATGACCTGCATCTTGAAACTGCTTTAGTTTATTGAAAACAACCATATGGCCAAAGGTCAAATCAGGTCTCGTCGGATCCACGCCAAACTTAACTCGCAGGGTCTGTCCTTTGGAAANTTTTTCCGTCAATTCTTNTTCACCGATGACAATTTCGGCATTGGATAATAACTCTTTTANACTCATTAATTTAAAAGATTACATTAAGGGAATCTAGCCTTTCTACGAGCGAAGAATTTTCATTCTTTTATTTATTTTAACATTTCCGCTTGCTTTCGATGTTCAGCGCATTAGCAAAGTTTACTTTNCAACCCCCAAAATAACCATAACCATGNNTCTTCAAAACGGCGTGGATGCGCCAGATTTCACCCTCAAGACAAAAACGCCCGATGGACTCGAAGACGTCTGTCTCAGTGAACACAAGGGTCGACACAACGTNGTGTTGCTCTTTTTCCCATTCGCCTTCACCGGAGTTTGTACGGAGGAAGCATGTTCCGTCCGGGACGATTTATCTGCGTACGAGNATTTGGATGCCAAAGTNTACGGNATAAGCGTGGACAGTCCCTTCGCGCAAGAAGCCATGTCCCTCAAGGAAAATTTGAATTTTCCTCTCTTNAGCGATTTCAACAAGAAGGTTTCNTCCGAATATGGNGTCCTTTACGATAATTTCATTGGGTTTGAAGGTGTGTCCAAGCGGTCTGCCTTCGTTGTTTCCAAGGAAGGNACGATTANGTTTTCCTGGTCTTCGGACGACCCCAAGCAATTGCCGGATTTTTCTNTTATCAAACAGGCNCTGGCTTAGACGCGTTTTTTCGTCTAAATTTGCCCATGCAACGCAAGACCTGCAGCCCCNTNAGGGCAATTCCNCACGGACAGNGTTCATTGATTTGGAATCATAATGAGAAAANCCTCCGCTCCGAAGAAGAAATTCGCCTCGCTGATAATGGNTGGAAAGTGGAACAGTCCCNTGANCCATCACTTACTGATTTGCATTTGCACGAATCGATTTTNTCNTCATCCNTTCATCGATATGCAAACTNACTGCGATTNTTNTGAAGATCGGAAATTTCTCCGGNGCGTATCCCGGATGGCGAAGTCTTCATTCTGATTTCTCTTCTGNATTTAAAATTTTTTTGCCCGGTGAACAAAGAATCCAATTTTCAGGTTNACATCGGNCAAAAAAAAGATTTTNTGCGTGTTTTTCAAAAGGCTTCGTANTTGAATTGTGGTCCTCTNCGGAAGTTTTTCGAGGATCGACTTNAAGCGGGACAACTGAATTTTGTAATTGATTTTCAAGAATGCCTAAGCGTAGACAGCACCTTTCTCGGTATCTTGGTGGGTGTTGCCGTAAAGCTTAGGAAGGCCGAGGGTTCGGGTATCCTCACTCTGATCAACCTTAGAGATCGCAACTTGGAAACGGTGAAGAATCTNGGTATTCACAAAATCTGTGAAATTAGTTCGATGCAAGTATCCGACGTCGATCAATTGGAAAATTTGCATTCTGGGGGCAATGGGGTGGAAGCTTGTTCNGATACCATCTACGATGCTCACAAAACGTTGATGCAACTAAACGAAAAAAACCTGAAAATGTTTTNCGACGTCGTTAACTATCTCGAACATAACAACGACGAGTCCGTAAAAACTCGTTAGGTTNCGAATTATGGCTATCCTTTGTTTGGGAATAGGTTTCTTGGCCGGAATTTTTCTTCTTATTCTTTTCTCAAAGAAAGAAACAAGGAAATTCAATGCCTTGAGAGAGGAGAAAGTTCGTTTGGAGCAGGAAAAGGAAATTGTGGTTGAATTCATGCACAACCTTGCCGTTGCAATCGGAGACGGAGTGGCTCGCAAGGATTTGTACCAGAGGATCGCTCATACGGCCGTCATTACAACTGGAGCAATGAGNTCTTGCGTCTANGAGAAACTCCCCAACGGTAGGCTTCAGGGAGTAGCGACCGAAGGCCTTTTCCCTCCACAAAGAGCACTACGAGAAATTCTCGATGAAGCCAAGGANCCTAGGGCTAGGTTCCTTGAAAAGATTCTTGCTTCAGAAGTTTTGGAGGAAGGCGAGGGCATCGTCGGAGAAGTTGCCAAGACCGGAAAGCCCGTATTCGTTGCCAATGCCGTTAATGACCCAAGAATCGTAAAACACNCCGACCCTTCATTAGCGGTACGCTCTATGGTCTTTTCCCCCTTGATTCACAACGACAAGGTTTTGGGCGTGCTCGTCGTAGCAAATCCATCCAATGGCCTTTCATTCTCCGAAATGGACCATTCCTTGGTCAATTCGCTTGCCGAGCAGGCAGCTTTGGCAATCAATAATTCGGATGCGATGAACCTCCGTCTGGCGAAAAGTAGAATGGATTCCGACTTGACCCTTGCCCGTGACGTACAAGAGCTCTTCCTGACCCAGAAATTCCCGGATTGCAAGGGTTTGGAGGTGGACGCGCTCTATCTGCCCTCATCCCAAGTCGGTGGTGACTTTTATGACTTTTACAAGCTTAGCTCATCAAAATTCGCCGTATCCATCGCAGACGTTTCCGGTAAGGGAGTCCCTGCATCCTTGCTCATGGCCCTTTGTCAAACAAACCTTCGTCACTACGTCACCAAAAACCGAACTCCGTCCGAGGTACTGAAACGTCTCAATCTCGAATTGGAAAAAAGGATTCGGGATGACATGTTCATTACTTTGTTTCTTGCAGTCATTGACACTCAAGCGAATTCGATTACCTATGCACGGGCAGGCCATGAACCCTCGCTGCTCGGCAAACAGACTAAAGATGGTGAGTTTGTGGTATCCAAACTTCATGGTGGCGGAATGGCTTTGGGGATGGTTCCCCCCCATTTGTTTGAGGAAATGATTGAAGACTGTGAATCATCATTCGAAAGGAACGATATGCTTGTTCTTTACACCGATGGAGTCACAGAGGCTGCAAATTCAGAAAAAGAGGAGTTTGGAACCCATCGATTGAGCGAGCTCCTGGCCTCTTCCCCAAAAAGTTCCGCAAAGGATTTCAATCGCATGTTAGTCAAGCAACTCGATGAGTTTTCCGCCGCCGACTCCGAACGAGATGACGTCACCCTTCTCACCGTCAAAAGGGTTTAGGTCTCAGGGAATTTTTCTTTCATCGAAATCAATCACGTCCGCAAAAGAAATCAAATCCTCCCTTCCCTCCGCACTGAGGTTTTTCTTCACTTCCTGAAGTTTCTCCTTTGCCATATCAGCAGTCCCCATCTGCACGACTTTACGGTTCCAGATTGCAGCCTTCAAATCTTCCGGAAACAACTTACACAGCTTTGCGTCAAGTTCCTTATCGTCCTTTGAGTCCTTAACGCACTGGATAACCTCATCGGGGTTTACTCCAAGGTGCAGACACAAGAAGCCATCAAAGCCCTTGGTGAAGTTTCGCCGATAACTTTGTGGCAAGCCTTCTGCCAGATGCTTGCGAATCTTAGCTAAAAAACGCGGCAAATGAAGAAGACCGCAGGGGTGGGCTTGGTAAGGTGAGGGCAGGTCAAGCAAAGTTGCCCCCGTTGGTCCTTCGAGGATTTTTCGTTCCGTGTTTGTCAAAATTGAAAGTAAGGTTTTTCTTAGATTCTTTCGCCAAAAATCGTGAAGCAAAGCAACAGTAAAAAAGTTATATCAAGAGTTTCCTCTTATCTTTTTCAACATAAGTGGCTCTTTGGGTTAACCTTATCCCTGGCATGTATAATGACCGTCGTAACGGTTACCGTTCCTTTGGCCATTCAAAAAGTCTTGGACAAGCTCATCGCCTCAAATTCCAAGGACGGTTCCTTTCTATTGGAAGGAATTCTCATCATCGCCTCCTTGTTTTTACTGAAGGAAATTCTTAATTGTTTGAGAATCCGAACCAACAACAAGTTGGAACAAAAGGTCATTTTGAGGCTCAGGAGTGATCTGCATGCCAAACTTCTGAATTTGCCCATTGGTTTCTATGACAAAAGAAAAAGTGGCGACATTGCCTCCAGAGTTGTGGAAGACGTCCAAAACGTCGAACGAGCCATTTTGGACGGAACGGAGCAAGGCGTTATTGCTCTCCTCACCCTTATCGGGGCAACCGTTATGATGTTCACCCAAGAACCCAGGCTAGCCACTTTGGTTTTTCTGCCCTTGCCGATTTTAATGGTTATGGCCTTTCGCTATTCGAAAATATCGAAAAAGAATTGGCGAGAAGTAAGAGAAACTTCAGGTGAGCTTAATTCTCTGCTCGTCGAAGACATTCAGGGGAATCGTCTGATACAGGCTTTCGCGCTCCGGGATCGGGAGATTAAGAGGTTTAGGAAAATTGGCATCGAGTTGCAAAAGCGCTCCCTGCGAGCCATGTACCGCTGGTCCGTACAAGGGCCAAGCGCCAGTTTCACCTCATCTTTGGGTATTCTCGCAGTTGTCGGCATGGGAGCCCATCTTCTGCAAAATGATCCGAATTTCACCACCGGCAAATTCTTTGCCTTTCTGCTTTATGCGAACATTTTTTACGAACCCGTGCGCCAACTTGTTTCAATCAACAATTTGGTTTCCGCAGGCAAGGCATCGGGCGAACGAGTGTTTGAGATTCTCGATGAACCTATTCGAATCCAAAACCCGCCCGAACCGGTATCTTTTCCAAAGTCCGATTGCAGCATTCGATTTCAGTCCGTTTCATTTTCATATGGGAGCAGGGGAAATATTGTTGAAAATCTTGATTTTGAAATTCCCAACCAAAGCACTACCGCTTTAGTTGGTCCAACAGGCGCGGGAAAGAGTACGGTCGCAAATTTACTTCTTAGGTATTATGATGTGAATTCAGGCTCCATAAACATCGGAAATGCAGAGTTGAAAAACCTAAGGCTTGAAGATCTGAGACAAAACATTGGTTTCGTTTCCCAAGATCCTTTTCTTTTCGATGCTTCAATCAAGGAAAACTTACTCCTTGCAGATCGGTCGAAAGGGGACTCTGATTTGGAAAAGGCCCTTCATGCGGCATGCGCTCTTGATTTTGTTCGAAAGCTTCCAGACCATTGGAACACCGTGATTGGTGAAAGAGGCATCAGGTTAAGCATGGGGGAAAAACAAAGNCTTACCTTGGCTAGAGCGATTCTCAAGTCCCCTTCAATTATCGTACTTGACGAAGCGACTTCCAGCGTAGACGTAGAAACCGAGCGGTATATTCAAGAAGGGCTTTCCAATCTAATCAAAAAACGAACTACCTTGATTATCGCNCACAGACTTAGCACGATTAGAGAGGCCGACCAGATTGTATTCTTGGAAAAAGGCAAAATCGTAGAGCAAGGCAGGCATGAAAGCCTTATCGAAAAAGGCGGCAAATATTCGTCCTTCTACGATTATCAAGAAAACCTAATTACGCTGGAATAGCCGAATCATTCNGCGCTGCGAACCTTCCGTAAGCTAAACCGAATGACAAAAGAAAGNAGATACGGAAAGCACAGAAANANTAACCTGGACACAAACCGNTGGCTTCCTTCNGCAAGAGGGCCATAGACTTTTTGTTCTGCCCAGACCCTCAAAGGCATCTCCGTAAAGTATTCGATGCCAACCGCNCGTCCCAAGAAATATATCATAAGTGGCCAAACGGTAAACCCGATGCACAGAAAAAGGAGAGCGAACCAAAGTTCTTTGCTCCAATCCACTAAATTTTCGTTTTTATCTCTAGACTCTTGCAAGACAGCGTTCATNCCGTAACATTATACANGTNACCTGTATTTCCAACAAATTATGAAATATTTAATTTACCCGCTNCTNTCCTTGTCCATTTGCTTCGGATTATCCGCTGTGGAAGACCAAAATTCCCTTAAGGTTTTCGAGAGCGTCATACAGCCGGTTTTCTCAGCAAAATGCATACACTGCCACGGTACGGAAAAAAACAAGGGNAAGCTNAGAATGCATACCAAAGAAGANCTTCTTAAGGGTGGNAGCGGNGCGGGAGANGATATGATCGTNGCCGGANACTCCGAANGNAGTGAGTTGATTTTTAGAATCACANTGCCNAAGGANGACGACGAAGCGATGCCTCCTATGGAAGACGAGGAGCATTACAACCCCGTTACCTCCCAAGAATTGGCAGTTATAAAATCTTGGATTGAATTGGGCGCATCCTTCGATCTGATGATTTCACAACTCGAAGAAAAGGCGAAGCAATCCGCGATTCACGTNCTGGANAATATGCCACAAAAGACGACCACAAATCTTGCGCTTAAGACTCCCACTCTCCCACAAGTAAAGNCCGCTGACCCAAATCTCATAAAGTCTTTGTCNNGCAAGG
Organism: Opitutia bacterium; assembly: GCA_002692605.1. Taxonomy (GTDB): domain Bacteria; phylum Verrucomicrobiota; class Verrucomicrobiia; order Opitutales; family Seribacteraceae; genus Seribacter. Next base: position 60,085 of record NZLE01000032.1, on the reverse strand, counting down.
GTTTGTTGGTTATGCCAATCGCCCAAAACACGAATGCCATTTACGTCAATGCCTCCTACCTNGGNAAAGTTTTTGATGACGAAATGATCAAGTTATTGCACCCTCTTGCAGAACAACTCCTTTGGCTAAACGTTGCTCGCACGGGCATCAGTGATGCAGCGGGTCCGTCGTTGTCGAAATTTTCCTTGCTGACGAGGTTGCACATGGAAAACACGAATTCATCCGATGCGGTGAGTCCGCACTTATCGAAACTGTCTAACCTGAAATACTTGAACCTGTACGGCACAAAAGTTTCGGACGCATCGGTCGCTCACCTGCGGAAACTCAGCAACCTGGAAAAGGTATTCCTCTGGGAAACGAATTTTACCAAAAACGGAGCAAGCCAACTTCGGAAAAGCTTTGTCGACGNCGANCGATTTGACGTTCTTCAGTCNAACCAACAAAAATTTTCGAAATTGGTGAGCGAGGTTACGAATCGTCACTCAAAAACCGTNTCCGCTATCGAGGAAAAGCTTGCGAAGGTTGGGGCAATCTCCGAAGANAAAANTNCCTTAAACGAGAAATGTCCGGTTGCGAANAAACCGGCNGCCGACGACATGTTTTCGGTTTTCGAAGGCAGAAAAATTGCTTTCTGCTGCGAAAAGTGCAAGACCAAGTTCAACAATGACCCNGCCTCNTTNCGCTCGAAAATCAATGGATTCCAACCTTCNTCCGATTTTGNGAAAATNGCTGAGTCATTGAAGCAAGCNCAACTTGATATGGATAATGCCATTGAGGCAGAGAGTTCCAAACTNCGNTCCGTTTCCGCTGAACTAAGATCTCTCGGTCCCGAAATCAACATGGGTTGGTTGAATAATTAACCGGGCATTGCTAGTCTGTCTGAAGTTTTTCGATACAGCATAAAAGATNCGGGNAAGGAGATGTGAGNATTAGTATTGCCAATCTCACATGGACTGAAAGTGTGATCATCCATGAATGACTTTGATTCCGAAGTAATCTCCATTTTTGAAGAAACCAATGCCCTCTTGAAAGGGCATTTTATCCTTCGATCAGGTATGCGCAGCGGACATTTCTTTCAATGCGCTCAAGTCTGCCAGCACATGGATAAGGTCACTAGGCTAGCCACGCTCATTTTGAAGACCATTTCCTTCAAGGATATCAACACCATTGTCTCTCCGGCCATGGGGGGATTGGTCATCGGACAAGAAATTGCCCGGCAGCTTGGAGCTCGTTTTATTTTTTTGGAAAAAGTGAACGACCGATTGGCATTAAGAAGAAATTTCAGTCTTGATGGCAAGGACCGGGTTCTGCTCGTTGAAGATGTCGTCACTAAAGGAGGTCGGGTAAGAGAAGCCTTGGACATCATTTCAAAATACGAATGTGAACTGGTCGGTGCCGTAAGTATGGTCGATCGAAGTTCGGAGGAATTGAATTTTGGCGTGCCTTTTGAGGCTTTGCTTAAAATGAATTTCCCCACTTATGAAGCCGACAAATTGCCGCAAGATTTATTAAACCTCCCCGCTACCAAACCGGGAAGCTAAATAAGGGAGTGAGGCAATCAGGGGACGCGATAGGCCAAAAACCTATATTTTCCCCGGTACCAGACATAGAAACGGTTGATGCCTTTCTTCAATTCAGCGGTTACCTCTTCTATGGAATTCACTTGGTATCCGTTAATTTCTACAATAACGACACCTTCCTTGAAGGTTTCGGCTTCACCCGATGATTTCTTTACCACAACGCCCCTCGTTTGAGCTGGAATACCATACTTTTCTCGGTTTTCAGAGCTTAAGGGTTCAAGAGAAATCCCGGGAATCGGGGGCGGTTTTCCAAAAAGTTCAAGAGTTACGAAAAGAGTTTTTTTGACTTCATTTCTAAGAATCGCGACTGGGATTCGAGTTCCTGGAGAAGTTTGGGCTATGGCCAATCTCAATTGATTGGCTGAACTAACCTTTTCATTGCCGACGGAAACGATAAGGTCTCCCGACTCAAATCCGGCTTTTTCTGCAGCGCTGCCGGGAATAACACCTTCCACCAAAGCACCACTGTTTGCCGTTCCTACCATACTTAAACTGACTCCGAGAAAACCTCTCCTTAGTTCTCCTCCCTGAACGAAATCAGTAAGGACTTTTTTGACTATATTCACAGGAATAGCCAAACCGATTCCAACGCTACCACCGGTTTGAGAAATAATTGCCGTATTAATTCCCACCAATCGACCTTTGGCATCGACCAATGCTCCACCAGAGTTCCCTCGATTGATGGAAGCGTCGGTTTGAATAAAGTTTTCATAAGACCCTTTCTCGTCCAAAACCTTAAGTTCGGAACGCCCGGTTGCGGAAACGATGCCCATAGTTACCGTTTTGCCGATTCCGAGTGGATTTCCCGTTGCAAAAACAATATCACCTACCTTGAGAAAATCGCTGTTGCCTAAGGTAACGAATGGAAGCGGTTCGCCATGATCAATCTTTAGGACCGCCACATCCGTGGAACGATCGACACCCACAATTCGAGCCTTGTACTCAATTTTATCGGCTAGTTGCACCAAGACTTCCTCAACAAGGGATCCAGTCCTCGGATCAGTTATGACATGGGCATTGGTTATGGTATGACCTTCTGGAGTTACGATTACTCCCGACCCAATGCCGACGGGCACATTCTCCTCCTTTACGTTTGGCTCGTTCACTCGAGGAAGTCCGTAATACCTTCTAAGAAAATCCTCTATGGTCGGATACATCCTCTTGACCACTTGTTGCGTCGTGACGGACACCACCGCCGGGGTGGATTTTTCCAAAATCCTCGAATAGCTTTGTCTGGGAATCGCATCTCCACGATCCAAGTCAGTGTCATCAACCTTGAGAGAAAAGCCTTTGCTTGTTCCATGCAAGGCACAGGCAAAAGCAACCATAACATAGCTCAGCGTATAGCAGATAGAATTTCTCATTTGTTATTTAGCGGAACCAAGCTTTCGCTTTGTTTATTCTCAGGTATCACTCCACAAATTTCAAAATCCTTTAATTTGAAATAAATTGGAAATGCTACTGTCGGTGTGAGTGCGCCTGATCGCTTCACCGAGGAGATTGGCAACGCTCAATTGCCTGACTGGCAAGTCTTCGTTTTCCATGGTAACCGTATTCGTTGTAATCAACTCGTCCAGGAGCCCCTGCCTCAATCTTTCTCTACCCGTGTCATTAAGCATACAGTGACTCACCAATGCACTGACCTTTTGAGCGCCTCTTTCCTTAAGTATCTTGGCTGCAGCAGTTAGTGTTCCCGCGGTTTCAGTCATATCATCGACTAATAAAATCTCCCTCCCTTCGACTTCGCCAACCAGATTCATCGCTTCCACAGTCGAAGCGCCCGTGCGCCTTTTGGCAACGAAACCCAAAGGGCAACCCAAAACTTCCGCGTAGGCATTTGCCATTTTCATTCCTCCGACATCCGGAGAGAAAATAGTAAGGTTTTCAGTTTCTCTGCTTCTCAAATCTTCAAAGAAAACCGGTGAGGCATAGAGGTGATCCACAGGAATATCGAAGAAACCTTGAATTTGCTGAGCGTGCAAATCCATAGTCAGAATCCGGTTAACGCCAGCGGCAACCAACAAATTCGCAACGAGTTTGGATGTGATTGGCACTCTTGGCTGATCTTTCCGGTCCTGCCTTGCGTATCCAAAAAAAGGAAGCACCGCGGTTACACGAGCAGCGGATGCTCGCTTTGCGGCATCAATCATAATCAGAAGCTCCATGACGTTATGATTGGCGGGAGAAGAGGTCGACTGAACGAGAAAGACATCGGTTCCTCTAATATTCTCATTAAAACGGACAAAGCTCTCACTATCGGGAAATGAAGTAACCAAAGCATCGCCAAGCGGAACACTTAAATAATTACAAATTTCTTGGGCAAGTGGTTTGTTCGAATTTCCACTGAAAATCTTTAGACTGGTGCCATTTTGCATCATCGTGACCTACTTGTTGCCTGCATTTTGAGCAAACCTATTAAACAGTTCGGGTAGTTTTCTTTGTAAAATGGAAATTCTATGAGCCAACTGAACGGGCATCGCTGGATTTCCCTTAAGGAATGCTCCGGGTTCGACATCCTTGGTAATGCCTGCCTGTCCGGCTATTTTAGCTCCTTTGCCAACAGTGATATGACCTGAGAAACCCGCTTGTCCGCCAATAACGACAAAATCCTCAATTTGTACGCTCCCGGCAATTCCGACTTGGGCAACAATTAAACAGCCTTTACCGATTTGGACGTTGTGCCCGATTTGGACTAGGTTATCAATTTTCGTACCTTCTCCTATTCTCGTCTCTTCGAAGCGAGCTCTGTCAATGCAAGTATTAGCTCCAATCTCAACGTCATTTTCAACAATGACTTTCCCCAAATGCGGAATTTTCCTGTGAGCGGACTCGACTTGCTCAAAACCGAAACCCTCCGAACCAATGATAATTCCGGAATTAAGAACCACTCTATCCATCAGTTCGCACGAGGATAGAATCTTAACGCCCGGATAAAGTCTGCAATTTTTCCCAAGGAAGGAATCTTGGCCCACATGACAATGGGACTCGATGATCGTGCCAGCTTTAATCTCGACGTTTTGTCCGATGTAACAAAAAGGGCCAATGCTTGTCTCGGAGTCAATTTTGGCGCTCTTCTCAACGAATGCCGTGGGATGGACGCCTGAAGGAAAATCCGAGGTCATGTTTTTTTCGATCGTATGACAAAGCTTGGTCAACCCCAAGGACGGTTCCTTCATTCTCAGGAAAAGCTGCCCTTTTCTGGGCTTACCCTCATAATCTTCCGGTAATAGGATTATCGAAGCTTCGGATCCGGAGACTTGGCTTCTGTACTTGGGGTTTCCCAAGAAGCTTAGGTCTCCCTCAACGGCACGATTTAATGATGATATACCACGAATACGCTTCGCTTCAACTATACCTTCCTTCCGGGCATCCGGAAAAATTTCCAAAACGTCCGCTACCTCCAATTCAAGAATCATCGATCATCGATTCCCAAAAGGGTCCTGGGATATTCACTACTTTGGTTTTGCGCTCGAGGCATTCAAAGTCACGATAACGTCCTGAGTAATATCCAACCGATCCTTGGCATAAAAAACCCCCAACTGAGTTTCGGAAGCATTCATAACCAAGTCCAAGCTTTTGGCGACAGCGACCTTATTGACTGCTCCACGAATATCTTCCAAGTGTTCAACCAAAAGATTCCTTTGGCGCTGGGCAATAGTCGCTTTCGCTCTCTTATCATAAGCAACCATATCATCTTGCTTCTCTTTGGCTTTCTTGACCTTTTCCTGATATTGAGCCTTCAAAGAAGAGCTTTCTATATTGGGATTCTTGAGCTTCTCCTCCATTTCCTTCAATTCCTTGACGATTTTCTCCAGTTCATCCCTAAAGATTTCGAGTTCCTCCATGGCAATTTTCTTGGACTTGTCGAGCCTTTCTCTCGCATCCTTAACCTTTTGGTATCCATCAAAAACCTTTTGCACGTCTACGACTGCGACGTCATGGGCATATGCCTGAAGCGTGAATAAGAAGGGAACAGCAAGGAGAATGCGTGCGATCATTTTTGTTTTATTTGCCGATGTTAGGGAATTTGCAAATCAAAATCTCGACCCGCCGGAGAAATGAAATTGAGGAGAAGAACCCGTTCCCATCGGATCGGTGATGGGAAAACCGAGATCTAACCTCAAGGGCATGCCCATCACCATAATTCTCGCTCCCAGACCCCAGTTGTCATGCCAACCCTGATCATCATTTCCAGGAGTGAACTTAAAGTCTCCCTCTCGAAGGAAACCTCCGTCATAGAAAAATGCGAAACGGAGGGGGTCCGCTACCTTGAAGGTGTACTCAAGGCCAAAATAAGAGTATGAATTCCCCCCAATAGGCTCCTCGGACATTTGAGGTCCTGCCTCTCGGTAATCCCATCCCCGAAGATTGTAGGGACCACCGAGAAAGAACTTCTCAAAGAACGGAACGTCCGCATCTTCGCCATTGAACCTACCCAAAGTTCCCGCTCGTCCTATGATTGAAAGAACTTGCTCCATTTGATCGAAGGTTTGGAAAAACCGAGCACCCTGTAATTCGAATCTGCCATAGTCTGCATCTCCTCCAAAGATACCGCCCGCAAATTCCTTTTTAATGGATACGATACTACCTTCCGAGGGGAACAAAATACTGTCTCTAGTGTCTCGGCTGAGCGTCAAGCCCACTTTGGAAATGGTACGCTCAATCTCTTCTCGGGTTCCGTTGTATCTGGGATCGTTACGAATAAAAGTGGTTACCGGCGATTGGCTGATATCATCAATCAAAACATCTTCAAAACGGTAGAAGAGTCGCCCTTCCACCAACTCGAAGAGGCGCTTCCTGAAATAAACTTCAAATCCGGCTCTCATTTCATCATAGTACGAACTGTAATAATCCGACTTTTCCCGAAAAAGCTCAAAACCAGCGGCAACTCTTCGGTTCAGAAACCAAGGTTCTTCCAAAGCCAACCTCGCCTCATTGCTTCGAGAACCTAGTTTCAAGCGAAGGCGAAACTTTTGACCATCACCTTGAAGGCGATGAGGGCTTCTCCATCTCATTAAGTCAAAGTTACCTTGCCGAAATTCCGCAAACATCATGGCTTTCTCCAAAGTGCTGAATCCTACACCAAAGGATACGTGACCTGTTCTCCCCTCTTCAACGTCCACCACGAGGTTTCTTCTGGAGGCCTGCAATTCGGGATCTTGAGAGGCGATCGGCTCATCGTCCAAAGTCACTTTCTCGAAAAACCTAGTGTTCTTCAATCTTGCCTCACTGGTTTCCATTCTGAGCAGATCAAAGGTTTCCCCGGGAGCGAGGGCCAACTCCCTGATAATTGCAATGGTCTTGGTCTTGTCATTGCCTCGGACCAAAACGCTGTTGACGGTAAACTTATTGTTTTCGGTGATCTGAAACTTCAAGTCGATTTGCTGTGTCTTGAGATTGGGTGTTCTTATGGAAAGAACACGCGCATCCAAATACCCTCTTTCCCCATACATTTTACGCAATCGGTTACGCTCTTCGCTTAACAGGGCAGGGGAATAGGGTTGTCCCTGCTTAAGTTCGCTATTTTTCAAAAGTTCGGGAGTGCTCAGGACCACGTTTCCCGCCAATACGCTTTTTCCGAAAAAAGACCTCTTTCCTTCTTCCACTTTTACAATGATATCTAATTTTCCGGTCCCACGAGGCACAATTGCGACCCCGCCCTGCTCTACGCTGACATCCAAAAAGCCCTTGTTCCGGTAGATCTCTCGAAGTTTTGCCAAATCCTCATCCAAAACCGAAGGACGATAACGCGACCGCTTTGACCAAAATCTCCAAAATCTCCAAGGGGCGGTTTCCATTTCTCCAAGTAACTCTCGGGCAGACAGGTTGTCATTTCCTGAAAAGGTTATTTTGGAAATTTGCCTTTTTTCGTTCTCGACCACTCTAAAGATAATCGTGGTTTTTCCAGTCGTGGGATTCTCTCTTATCTCACTTTCCACATTGGAGTTCCAGTACCCCTTTTCCAAATATTTGTCCTCCAGCAAGCGTTGATCCGACTTTACTTTGGAGGCATCCAGCAAATCACCAACGCTCTGGGTGATGGTTTTCTCCAATTTCTTATCAGATAACTTATCATTCCCTTCAAAGATGATCTCTGCTATGCGAGCCTTCCCGCGCACCCGAAAAACAAGCGCGACCTCGGATGAAGTGCTTTTGTCAGGATCAATGAAGACCTTAACGTCATCGACCGAGCCCGTAGCGATCAGATTCCTTATGGATTTGTCAATGGAGGTTGGGTCGTAGGGTATTCCCTCTTCAACTTGAAGGTTTTGTAAAATAAAGGATTTCCCCAAGGTCTGGGGACCCTTTAATTGAATCTCTATGGAAGAAATTTTTTTTCCATCGGGATTCGCCTGCGACCAAAGCAGAATTATTCCGCAAAATAAAAGGGATGATGCCCAAATTCTTCGTAAAATTCTCATTCCGTTCAGTTCAATCTTGGTTCTCCCTGCATGCTCTCGAACCTTGTGTATTTTCTGCGGAAGGCTAGATTCACTCTTCCTGTGGGTCCGTTTCTCTGTTTGGCCAAAAGCAATTGAATTGGTTCGTAATCTTCTTCCTGTGACTCTCCTTCAGCGCCCTGATCCATTTCCCGGATGTCCTCTCCTTTTCTATGCTTCCCCAAAAGCATAACCACATCTGCATCTTGTTCAATCGATCCCGACTCTCGAAGATCAGATAACCTTGGATCCCTCTTCTCTTTTTCAGAATCTCGATTGAGTTGGCTAAGTACGATGACAGGCACATCCAATTCCTTGGCCATTGCCTTGAGTCCTCGAGAAATATCAGAGATTTGATTTTCCCTCGATTGAGCCCTGGCATCTCCCGAAATCAGTTGTAGGTAGTCCACCACCACAAGGTGAAGTTTATTTCTCATCTTCAGCCTTCTGGCCTTTGCTCGAATCTGATTGATACTTAGTCCGCTTGTATCATCGACCCATAAGGGCGCCTGTTGAAACTCTCTGCTGATTTGGTTCAGTTTTTCCGCATGCTTTTTAGGAACAAAACCCCTGCGCAGATCATTCATGTTCACCCTCGCTCGACCACAAATCAAACGCATTGCCAAAGACGTTGCGCTCATTTCAAGACTGAAAACCAAGGTGTTTTTGGGACTATCCTTATATTTGGGCGAAAAGGCAATGTTTTCGACAAAATTCATTGCCAAGCTAGTTTTACCAACCGAGGGGCGAGCCGCCAGAACAATCATCTCGGCAGGTTTGAAACCATTGGTGAGAGTATCCAAATCATTGTATCCGGTGAGCAATCCGTCCATTTCCTCTCTAGACAGCATTCTCTGTATCTGCTCCATGGCATGATTGATCGGCTCTCGAAAAGGAATGGATGTGCGTATGTTTTGCTCGTCGCCAAGTTCGCAAACTCTCTGTTCCATCCCCGCAAGAAAGTCGTCTACGTTTCCTTGGAGTTGGTTGGCTCCGTCAATAATCTCAAATGCAACGTATATGCACTTTCTCAGCAAAGCCTTTTGCTTTACGATATCCAACCAGTAAGGAGCGTGAGCCGTGGTGTCTATTCTGGAGGTTAACTGAATGAGAGCCTCTTGGCCTCCGACATTTTCCAAATGCCCATTCGTGGAAAGCCTCTCTGCGAGTAGAATTTCATCCGCCTCCTGATTATCCTGATGCAAGTCCAACAAAGCTTCGTAGATTAGCTGATGATTATGATGATAAAAATGATCAGGACCGATGGATTGCTCCATACACCTGCCCATAACTTCCCCAGAAGTATCCACTATGCAAGCTGCGAGCAAGCCTTGCTCAGCATCTTGGTTACTGGGCAGCGCCTTCCCTTCTACCAGCTCCTTATTGGAATTTTTACCTGAAAAGGCACTTGCCTGCTCGGAAGGCGATGCTTTGTCTTTGGCAAGAGAAGATGAAGTTGGCATTAAAACGAAATCTCCTCAAGAAAGTCTTATTCGCTGTCTTCTATGGGGTTTTCCGAGACCACCTCAACGGCTATTTCAGTTTCAACATCATTGTGAATTTTCACAGCGACCTTATTCACGCCCAATTCTTTGATTGGAGAAAAGTTTGAAAGATGACGCTTATCCAAGTTAAACCCTTTCTCCTCAAGTTTTTCAAGAATATGCATAGATGTGACAGAGCCGAAAAGCTTTCCTCCGGCACCCGTTTTGACGGCTACAGCGAGTGAAACCTTACTCAATTTTTCACCGATTTCCTGGGCCTTTTGCAAATCTTCAGTTTCGCGAGCAGCTCGAGCGACCTTCAAGGACTCCAACCTTTTCTTGTTGGCAAGATTCAAAGGTAGAGCCTTTTGGCGTGGTATAAGGTAATTTCGAGCATAACCGGGGCGCACTTTTACGATGTCGCCTTCGGATCCAAGCTTTTCCATGTGCTCGATTAACAAAACTTCTGTCTGTGGCATTTTTCTGGGTGTTTGAGGTTAAAATGGGACGTCTTCGTCCAAGTCCGGATCATTTTGTGGCGTTTGTTGAGAAGTGGCTTCGGGTTCGTTAACCTTTCCTTCGGTTTGCGACGGGTTCGAATTTTCCGAAGCTCGGACTGCTGCTCCAGGACCGTCTTGCTTCGAATCGACGAATTCGAAATTATCCAGAACCACTCGCAGTGCACTTCTTTTTTCTCCCTCTTTCGATTCCCACTGATCCAGTTTTAGCCGACCCTCGATGAAAATGGAGCGACCCTTGGAAAAAAACCTGCCTACGGCTTCGGCTCTCGGACCGAAGCACTCTACGTCGACGAAAGTGGTCTCCTCTTTGCGGTTTCCATCCGAATCCTTGTAGGAACGATTGAGGGCCAAACCAAAGTTACAAACGGGTCTTCCATTCGACATCATGCGAACTTCCGGGTCTCGGGTTAGGTTTCCAATGAGAAGAACTTTATTGAGTGAGGCCATGAGCGAAGGGATAGAAAGAGATAAGGAGGACAATTAGTGGCATTCGATCAGAATACGATCAATCTTTTTCTCCAACTTAAGTTTTTCCTTAAGCCGGTCCGGCATGGAAGGGCCTGCGGAAATTTCAAATTGGAGGTAAACGCCCGAATGCATTTGCTTTTGTTGCGGGTAGGCAAAGTCATGAGTGCCCAAGTTTTCAACTTTGGTAACTTCTCCATCCGAATCCCGGATAATCTCACTGAGTTTTGGGATCATCTCGTCCGAGGAACCGTCCGCTCCTCGAGGGTCGCAGACTATCGTTGCTAAGTAGTTCTTTTTGCTCATTAGGGTGTGTTCGTTTTGAGGTTTTTGTTGAATAGATTCATGGCGGAATCGACGCCTTCGTCAACTATCTTAAGGAGGGCGGTTATGAAATAATCCTTACGGTCGTTCAATTTCTCCAATTCATCGGAATTAAATGCGGACAGGACATAGCTCGCGAGTGAATTCAAGGCGTTGGGGTTTGGACCTACTCCCAAACGCAAGCGAACCAAGGAGGTGCCCAGAGCATGCATCACGCTCCGAACCCCATTATGCCCCCCATGACCTTTTGAATTGGACACCTTCATTCCACCGATGGGCAAGGTAATGTCATCGTGAACCAAAATCACAGATTCCGAAGGACAATTTGAGTAGGCAAGAAGACTCTTCAGAAATCTTCCACTTTCGTTCATGTAAGTCATTGGTTTCACCAATAAATATGATTTCTCCTGCATCACCAAACTGGCGGTTAGGGCATTGAATTTTGATTTTGACTTGAAGGTTAAACCCCTGCTTTTGGCCAATTCCTCAAGAAGCCAAAAACCTATGTTGTGGCGGGTGTTTTGATAACAATCCCCAGGATTGCCAAGTCCGATAATCGCATTTTGAGCCACTGATCATCGAATGGGTTAGGAAATTTTTCTAGGAGGATTCTTCCTCGCTTGCGGTTTCTTCCTCGCTGGACTCTTCGGTAGCCTCTTCTTCGCTTGCCTCGGATTCATCCGTTGGGACGTCACCTTCCTCCTCCGCATCCGATCTTCCGCTTGCGCTACCGACACAGGAAACGATCATCGAGTCTTCGGGAGTGACGAAAGTCACACCATCCACTTCCGGCAAATCCTTCACCTGAAGGTTCTCACCCAGGGCAAGAGAGGAAATATCCAGTTCGATTTGAGAGGGTAAATTACTTGGGCGACAACGAATCTCTATGTCATTCGCCAGTACCTCCAAAATACCACCACTTGTCTTCACTCCCTCCGCGTCGCCGATCAGAACGAGTGGGACTCGTGTCTGCAAATCCTCTCCTCTGGTAACTTGTATGAAATCGATGTGCAAAATCCGATCCTTGATGTGATCCTTCTGCATCTCCTTGATCAGAACAAGTTCATCTTCCCCTTGATCCCCGATCAGTCGCATAAGCGAGCTGGTTCCCGAGGCTTGTCTCAAAAGCATGCGCATTTCCTTATCGTCCACGCTCAAAGATTTGTTGAGTTCCTTGCCGTAAAGGATTGCTGGAATGCGTCCGGAAGCACGCATTTGCCTACATGCATTTCGTCCTGTATTCTCACGAAGAGAAAACTTAAGAGTAAGTTCACTTAATTCTGACATGATAAAAGAGGGTAAAAAAAAGGGAAAGCGATCAGGACTAGCATTTGAAGGGCATTCTTGCAAGCACTTAAGCTTTTGGAAATGACCTCCTTGAGCTTAAGGCAATCCATTGAGTCTCTTTAGAAGTCTTCTGGATTGCTCTCCTTCGATCACCTGCCAACAAGCCAATCCGTTGCCGACCAAATCCCACTCGTTGAATTCCCAGACAATTTCCTTTTGTCGGGTAATTTCAAAAATTTGAGGGTTATCGGGTCCGGCATGACAATTACCCACAATGAAGTTTCCGTTATCCGTCTCCTGCAGACAGGTCGTCCACTTTAGGTTTATTTCCGTTCCCGGCACCTTGTCCTTGATTTCCCAAACCACCTTCTTATCCGGAGTTACCTCCACCACGCTATTTCCACTTCCCGAAGCGATGAGAGTATTGCCATTGCGCAAACGAATCGCACCATACACCCGAGTTTTAATAAGGTATTCCCAAACTACCTTACCCGTCTTAAGGTCGTACTCGGTCACCACTCCGGGTTGTTCCGAGCAGACGAGATAAGTTCCCTGATTGGTTTCACGAGCCCATCTTGAACTCTGAGTCCCGCCGGGTTTGAGAGGAAAGGAACGGATCAGCATGCCATCTCGGTTGACCTCGATCACACGACCTGCCTTGCTCTCCACAATTCGGGTGTTTCCATTGAGTAAGCGACCAAACGCATGAACGCCCACGGGTTTTCCGGCATTTCCGTTGCTGTTGCCGCAATCATAACTCCAAACCTCCTTCTTTGCCAAGTTGATCTCCTTCAGGGTTGTCCAAGTATCGTGGTAGAGAATGTTTCCATTTGCGAGCAAGTGCACGTCGTGATGTCCTGCATGACCCCGTTGCGGACCAGCGGTTCGATGAGACCAGAGAACGTCACCTTCGGCATTGGTTAGCGCCAGTATGTTTTTTCCATAGGAGGCGGAAACCAGAACCAATCGATCGGCTTGCATGGAACTTTGGGAAATGCATAAGAAAAAAAGGAATGCAAAGGCTGTTTTCATTGGAGAAGATTGAGTTGTTGGATATTGGGTTCTCCCTTTCTCAAGTTGAACCGTAAGTTTTGGCAAAAAAATCTAGCGCTAGCGCATTATGCAAAAAGGTCACTCACCACCTTGCCGTGAACGTCCGTCAACCTGAAATCCCTTCCGGAATATCGATAGGTGAGTTCCTCATGATCAATTCCCAGAAGGTGCAGGATCGTTGCATGCAGATCATGCATGTGCACGCGTTCATCCACAGCCACACCTCCGATTTCATCCGTAGACCCATAGGCGATTCCGGGCCGAACGCCACCTCCTGCAAGAAAAACCGTAAAGCCTCTTGGGTTGTGATCTCGACCGTTTTTGTTTTGAGAGAAAGGAGTCCTTCCGAACTCTCCCCCCCACCAAACCAAGGTATCTTCCAAAAGACCGCGAGCCTTGAGATCCTTGAGCAAACCCGCAACAGGTTTGTCGGTGGCCTTGGCGTGAATGGCATGTTTGTGCAAATTGCTATGTTGATCCCATCGAGGATTGTTTGATTCGTCCGAGTAATTGACGCTCACGAAACGAACTCCTCTTTCCACCATTCTTCGCGCAAGCAAGCATTGCTTGCCAAAATAAGAGGTTTCCTTCTCATCGATTCCGTAAAGTTTCCGGGTAGCCTTGGTTTCACCGTTCAGATCGGTTAACTCGGGCGCCTCCATTTGCATACGCCAAGCCAGTTCATAACTCTTGATGGTCGCTTCCATGCGATCATCGTTCGCCACTCCCTTCGCTTGCTCCGAATTCATACTTTGCAAAAACTCAAATCGTTGCCGTCTTTGGGAATCACTCAGCATCGCGTTTTCGATATTCCTTATTTTCGCTTCAGCGACACTACCTGCTCTTCCGAGTGCCGTACCCTGATGAATGGAAGGCAGGAACGAGTTTCCATAATTTCGCGGGCCACCCTTGCTGGCGGAAGGTGCGATGGTTACGAATGCAGGCAAATTTTCATTTTCAGTTCCCAGGCCATAAGAGATCCAACTTCCCATTGAAGGTCGCACCAGATTCGTCGCCCCGGTATGCATAAAGAGTGTTGAAGGACCATGAGCCACGCCCTCGGTGTGCATCGAATGGATAAAGGCTAAATCATCCACCTGTTCGGCAATGTGCGGGAAAAGGGAAGAAACGTATCTACCGCTTTGTCCATATCTCTTAAAATCCCAAAGTGGCTTCATCAGTTTCCGTTTGTCCTTCTTGCCAAATGTTCCGGTACGCACCCCAACAAAATCAATTTCCTTACCGTCCTTGGCATAGAGTTCCGGCTTATAGTCAAAAGTGTCAAGGTGGCTCGGACCACCCGCCATGAAAATGAAAATCACGCGTTTGGCTCGTTGAGGAAATCTTGAAGTTTTCGCTGCCAACGGATTCGCGGACAATCCGAAACTGTCCTGCATTCCTGCAAATGCAAGAGAACCAAAACCACAGGCTGCGTTCCTGAGCATGGAGCGACGAGTCATTTCGGTATGAATCATGACAACCCCAAGCTCATCAGTTTAAATAAAAAAAGTCAATGCAGGCAAATAATCCATGTATAAGTCCGCTCCAAGAATCCACTTCACTGACTTCGCCTCTGCTTTTGTCAAGATAGGCAAGAGCCAAAGACCTCTCTTCCCTTGTGGGTTGTCTTCCGAGGCAGAGTCTGTAAGCCAGTTCAATTCTCTGCATATCTTCCATTTCCTCGCTCGCGGCAAGAATCCTTTCGGCCGTTGCCTTCGTTTCATCGAGAACAAATTTGCTGTTCAACATGAACAAGGCTTGGGTTGGCACCGAACTGACGTTCCGTTTACCAGAAACCACGCCTGGATTGGGATAATCGAAGACATTGAACATTTCTGGGATTTGATTGCGGTCAATTTTCAAAAAAATGGAGCGGGCTAAGTTCGGATTTGTTCGGGAAGGAACCAATCGACCGCTTGCGGTAAGAATTGCGTCACGGATTGCTTCTGCCTCAAGTCGACGGCGGTTTTGACGAGAAAACAGTTGATTCTCCGGATCGTTTCTTTCTGCCTTGGCATTTCCGTTCGAAGCCATCCGATATGCCTTCGAATGCACGATTTTCCGAACCAATTCCTTTGTCGACCAACCGTTTCGGATAAAACTTTCCGCCAAATGATCCAACAATTTCGGATGACTGGGCCGGTCACCCATTTCTCCAAAATTATCCGTACTCCGAACGATACCTCGTCCGAAAAGGTGATGCCAAACTCGATTCACGTAAACCCGCGCCGTCAATGGGTTCTCGGTAGATGCCACCCAGTCTGCGAGTTGCAATCTTCCGCTTGCGCCCGCGGGAATATCGGGTGCGGGAGAACGACTGACTGGAGTCGCGACGGCAAGAAAGCCCCTCTTCACCACCGGACCCAAATTTCGTATTCCTCCTCTCAAATGAATATGCCAATCTCCGGCTTCTTCGCGTTCGCTTACAGACATCACCTTTACGACCTGGGGCGGTGAATGCTTTTTGTGAAGCTCGATGCTTTGCTTAAGTTCCATGATTTGCAATTGCATTCTCTCCCTCTCCAAGCCAAGATTCCGCTCAGCCTTTTGGTTGAGAGCATGCGCCTCCTTGGAATCGAATTGGGGCACCAGACGGATGGCATCAACGATCACGTTTCCGGAAGTGGCTTCATTCGAAACGGTTACGACCTTACGCTTTCCCGTCTCGAATGGGAAAGTTCCCAAAGAAACAAAGCTTCCATGAATGGAAGGTGGCTTTGTTTGATCGACCATTACTTTTTTCACTCCCTTACGATGAAAGACGCTTACCGGGGTGCTTTTCGAACGATTGGGTCCGCTCGTGTAGGAAAATTGTATTTCGTAGATACCCGACCGCTTGATATTGGCAGGGAAAACGACTTTTTTACGCCCTTTCCCTTCTGCCGCGTCGTGGATATATCCCAAGCCTTGGTATCCTTTGACGAAAGTTGATTTCTTCCATTCTCCAACGAGATCGGCATCCGAATCATCAACCAAAATCCCCATCGAATCACTCGGTAAAACGAGCTTCTTTAGCTTCGACTCCGCATTCTTCAATTTCTCTTCCAAAGCTTTTTGCCGCTTCGCGTGTATTTTTCTCTCCCCGTCATGCCCATCCTTCAATTCCCGCTCCACGAAATTCGCCACATTACCCATTACCATGCTATTCGTACTTCTGAAAATTCCCGCCAGGGCATAATATTCGGAGGTCGGAATCGGATCAAAGGGATGATCATGGCAACGGGCGCATCCCATCGTTACCCCCAAGAACGCCCTGCCCACCGAGCTCATTTGTTCATCCACGATCTCCATGCGCAAGAGCTCCTTGTCCTGCAGTTCGTAATTGTGCGGACCTAAGGCCATGAATCCCAGAGCGGTGAGGTTTTCATTGGATTCCCGATCCGTCGAGGAATGGAGCAAATCACCGGCAATTTGCTCTCTTACGAACCGATCGAAAGGTTTGTCTTCGTTGTAACTGTTTATTACATACTCTCGGTAAAGAGAGGCATTGGGGAAGGGTTTGTTTCTTCCTCCTCCAGTCGTGTCGGCATATCGGGCCACATCCAACCAATGCCGCCCCCACCGCTCCCCAAAACTTACGGATGCAAGCAATCCATCGACCACCTTGGAAAACGCGTCAGGGTCCGAATCCGCTAGAAAATCTTCGATTTGCTCGGGACTTGGGGGAAGACCGATCAAGTCAAAATGGATTCTTCTCATCAGTACTTGTCTATCCGCTGGTTGAGCCGGTCTTAAACCCTGATCTTCCAATTTCGCCAAAAGGAAGTGGTCCAACGGGTCGGCTGGCCAATTTTGATTTTCGATGCTTGGGATAACAGGAGCCGAAAGAGGCCTAAAGGCCCAATACTTTCTTCCTTCCTCCGGGGCTTTTGCCCGAAGAAGATCTTTCCCAAGGTCTTCACCAATCGGTTCGTTTCTCGGATCCGGAGCTCCCATGGCGATCCAATTCTCGATGTCACGAATTGCCTCAGCCGGCAATTTTCTATTCGGAGGCATACGAAGATCATTGTCATGGTATCCAATCGCCTTCATCAACATGCTGTTTTCCGGTTTTCCCGGATTGATCACTGGCCCGCTGTCTCCGCCTTGTATCCAGCCCTCTTTGCGGTCGAGCAAAAGATTGGCTTTGAGCTTT
Organism: Opitutia bacterium; assembly: GCA_002692605.1. Classification (GTDB taxonomy): domain Bacteria; phylum Verrucomicrobiota; class Verrucomicrobiia; order Opitutales; family Seribacteraceae; genus Seribacter. Next base: position 42,796 of record NZLE01000032.1, on the reverse strand, counting down.
TCTGATTTTGCCGAATGGCACTCATAGCAATGTTGAGCGAAAACCGGTCTGATTTTTTTTTCAAAAAAAAGAAATCCCTCGTCTTCTCCGGCCAAGTTCAAGCAAAAATACGTGCTCAGACATGAAAAAACCAAAGATCGATAGAAGACATGCATAAGGAGACTGTAGGGTAATTTCATCAAATGGATTGATGGGAGTCAAATCCTCAACCGCGCCAAATGGCTTGGAGAGGTTTTGAGTAAATTCCTAGGCTTGAAGATCAAAGTTTCGGGGATTTCCAATCCGGAATTCCTCCCTTCTCCAATTGCTCCGCGTACAAAAGATGAAAGGGGCGGGTAGGGGACATCGGTACATCCTCATTGACCATAAGGGGACGAGCTTCCTTCCAGAATTTTTCGTAGGCGGCCCGCATGGCTTGAACCATTTCCGGATTCTTTTCCGAAACGTCCTCCGTTTGATCCGGATCATTTTTCATATCGTAGAGGCTGTTCTCCACAAGTCGATACCTCTCGTTTCTGACCGCAAAACCCTTCCACATCCGATCCGTTGGCTCGGATCCCGTTTTCCATCGAGCAACCTGAGTAAAGAGGTAGCGATCCTTCCACTTCGCCTTGGGGTTTTTGAGTAGGGGAACAAGACTCCGGCCCTCGACTTGGCCTTTGGGCAACTTCTCTATTCCGGCAATGTCAGCAAGAGTCGGCAATAGGTCAATGTGAGCGGAAATCCTTTCTATCTCCTGGTTTGCTGCGAATTTACCAGGCCAGCGAACGAGGAATGGAACGCGGACTCCACCCTCGTGAGGCGAACCCTTGGAACCCCTCATACCCGCATTGAATCCTTCCATGGGCTTCCCGTCCTCGGAGGTGCCCAATTTGGAGCCTTCTCGTACCATTGAACCAACCGAGCCATTATCCGACATAAAGATTAGAATGGTATCTTGGCTCAGATTCCATTGATCGAGTTTGTTCATCAACCTGCCCATGTTCTCGTCGATGTTTTCGATCATTCCATAAAAACCCGCATCCCTTTCGGAAAAACCAAGATCCGTGAATCGTTTCGCATTTTGAGGTGGAGCGATGAACGGTCCATGAGGGGCGTTGGTAGTGATATAGGCGAAGAATGGTTTTCCCGTATCCTTGATCTTCTTTATCCATGCCATGCCCGCGGTGAAAAACAAATCCGTGCAATACCCCTTGGTCCTAACGAAGGAACCATTGTGCCTGATGGTCGGATCGAAATACTTATTGCCAGGGACGTCTGCGCAGGAGCACTTGAAGGACTGACCAATCCCTCCAGCTCCATGGATAAAGGCTTCGTCAAACCCACGCTTGTGGGGCTGATAGGGTTCTTCGTCTCCCAAGTGCCACTTCCCGAAAATCCCGGAAACATAGCCGGCCTCCGCCAATACTTGAGGAAGGGTTACCGTGCTCAGAGCCATCCGTTCGCGCTCTAGGATCGTGTGGGTAATTCCATTCTTCATCGGATGACGGCCGGACATGAGAGCGGCTCGGGTGGGTGAACAGGTGGGGCTAACCAGAAACCGCTCGAATCGGGTGCTCTGGCCATGCAGTTTGTCCAAGTGGGGCGTTTTGATCCATGGATTACCGTGCTTGCCCATCGGTCCGTAGCCTTGGTCGTCAGTAATCATGAGAATGACGTTGGGCTTGGCGCCAAAAGGCAATTCCTTCGCAAAAACGGATAAACTTATGAAAAAGCTTAGGAGGGAGAGAGTGAGTTTCATTGGAATTTATTTGTTTGAGGATTTGTTGCGTAAGGTCATTGCAACGCTCAAACCCACTTCGACAAGACAAAAAAAAGGTTTCCGAGCATTTGACTGATCTAGGGAAGCGCAGCTAGATTATTACCCTTGAAAGCTTTATTGCCAGTTTTCCTTTTCCTTTCTGCTTCCATAAGCTCTCCAAGCAGAACCTTCACTTCATCGGATGGGCTTCGCACCATTGAAGCGACCCTGGTTGCAGTTAACGAACCTTCCCAAACCGTAACCATTCGGCGCTCAGACGGGAGGAGCTTTCGCTCAAAACTATCCGCTTTCAGTTTCTCGGATCAGGCTTACGCGCGCCAATGGCTACAAGGCAAGAAAGAGAATTACCTTATGGTGGGGCGAGATTATCCAGGTCATTTGAAAATCTATTTGAGATTACTCGAATCCGGTCAAATCGGTTATGGCGCGGCGATTGCCAAAAACCAAGCGAATTCGCTGACTTCATATGGCTATGGCCAAAGCCCTTTTCTCGCATGGGTACAAGGATATGACCAATTGGGCCAAAAATACAAACGCTTCAACGCGACCCAAGTGAGCTTTGACTTGGTCCATGGAAACTGGCAAGCATGGATCGTATTCCGTACGGATACTTCGACTGCAATGCGTTCCGTCACTAGTTATCTTCCCACAGGGACGTTCCCAAGCATGACCAGAGTCAACGGACCGCTCCTCTATAAGCAGCCGCAAAGAGTTGTCTATTTGAATCAAAAACAAAACCACAAGCCGATCGTCGTCTTGCCCCGCGGACCTGCTCCCGCTTACCTCAACTCATTTGGCGAAAGGCTGGGAGGATCCTTAGAGGGGTGGGGGATTTCATCGAATTCTTTTTCGCGAGGTGGATCCCTTTCGGTGAGAATCAATCGATAAGGCCATATCGAGTCAGCCGTAAGGCTTTCAACTCTCATTCGTCGAATTTTTTATGGCGTTCACGTCTTCTTAGGTTGTCAATTCTTCGTTTTGCTCTTTTGTCTTGTACGGTGCCCCCTCACCTCTTCAAGTCGCTGATTTCCAGTCTGTCGTTTCTCTACCTAGTGACGAACCTGCTGGCTCTTGCCATAAAACAACCCAACGTCCTGCTCGTTTGCGTGGATGACTTGAGGCCGGAGCTTGGTTCCTTTGGCGTCAACTACGTAAAATCACCCAACATTGATCGCCTCGCGAAAGAAGGGAGGCCTTTCTACAGGCATTACGTTCAAGCCCCAACCTGCGGAGCTTCCCGTTACACTCTTTTGACGGGGAGGTATGGCCCTCCTCACAACGGAGCTCTTTTCGTTCGTTCCGAAAACCTTCGACACCCCAGTCTCCCAGCATGGTTCAGAAAGCGCGGATACACTTCCGTATCCGTTGGAAAAGTATCTCATCATCCAGGAGGAAAAGGTGGGCCTGACTGGAATGATGAAGGCAAGCTTGAGATGCCCGAATCCTGGGACCGGCATCTTCTTCCCACGGGCCCATGGCAACATCCGCGCGGTGTCATGCACGGCTTGGCAAAGGGAGAAATCAGAAAGAACGCCAATGAAATGGACATCTACCAGGCCTTTGCCGGAAAAGATGACTCTTACCCAGATGGTCTGATCCTACGAGAGGCCATCAAGCAGCTCGACCACCTAGCCACGACAAAGAAACCTTTCTTTTTGGCGACTGGGTTCATTCGTCCGCACCTTCCTTTTGGAGCTCCCGCAAAATATTTGAAGCCTTACGAAAAAATCTCTCTCCCCCCTACGCCTCACCCTTTCAAACCCCAAGGAAAAACAACTTGGCATGGATCCGGTGAATTCATGAAATACAACCGTTGGCAACGCGATCCCAACAAAGATCCGGAATTTGCCATCATGGTCCGCAAGCATTATGCGGCATGCATTACCTACGTCGACAGCTTGATCGGTCAACTGCTCGGCAAACTTGAAAAGTTGGGGCTCAGGAAAAGAACCGCGGTCATTCTCTGGGGGGATCATGGTTGGCATCTCGGAGAGCATGCGATTTGGGGAAAGCATGCCCTCTTCGAGGAATCCCTGCGGTCTCCTCTGATCATCTCTTACCCTGGAATCCCCAATCCGGGTGTCCCCAGTGATTCCATCGTTGAAACACTCGACCTTTTTCCAACGATTTGCGAATTGGCAGGTCTCGAAACCCCAAATCACTTGGATGGAAAATCCCTTATGCCCATTCTGCAAAATCCGGAAGCTAGCGGCCACCCGGCAATTTCCTATGGCAAGAAAGGCGCACTGACCGTTAGGACTAAGAATCATCGGTTGATTTCGCATGCGGACGGGACTTTCGAATTATATGACCACCGCACTCGCGATGCCGAAACCAAAAATATTGCCAGCGAACGGCCGAATTTAGTCAGAAAGCTCGAAGAAATTCTCCAATCAACACTAAACAAAAACAGATAAATGAACCGGAAAATCCCTTTTCTACTAGCCATAACACCCCTTTTTGCAATCCATCCAGTTCCTTTTACAGCCATTCTGCAGGCAGAGGAAGAAGACTATCAAAAGTATGCAATGTTTGAAAGTACGGCCGAGCGGGCTCAAGCCTCGGATCCCGTGGTCACTCGCTTACCTCTGAACCTTTCGAAGGGAATGCGCATCGGCTTGGTGGGGAATACCTTATTCGACCGCATGAGAGACTTTGGACATTTCGAAGCGCTTTTGCAGCTTGGACACCCCGGCCATAAATTGGTTCTGCGGAACTTGGCTTGGTCAGCGGACGAAATCGACCTGCAACCGCGACCGGCTGACTTTGCGGATGCCGAACAACATTTGGTTGCGATGAAGGCCGATCTGATTCTTGCGGCCTTTGGCTTTAACGAGGCTTTTGGAGGAAACGAAGAGTTGCCCTCTTTCGAAATTCGTTTGGCGAAGTACCTTCAGGACCTCAAATCAAAAGCTTACAATGGCAAAACCGCTGCAAAAATCGTTTTGGTTTCACCCATTTCCAACGAAAACGTCGAAGGCGTTTCGGCCGCTGACTTGAATAACGCCACTCTTCAATCTTACGTCAAGGCAATGGCCCGAGTTGCCAAACGGGAAAAGGTCGGATTCGTCAATTGCTTTCATCGAACCAAGGCTCTCATGAACAAGGGCGCGGATCCTTTGACCATAAACGGATGTCATCTCAACCAAAAAGGGTATCTTCATTTCGGAAGCGTTCTTTACGAAGGGCTTATCGGGAAAAAAGCGCCTACCATGGACGAAGACGTGCGGGCCGCCGTGATTGAAAAGAATACCCAGCATTTCTATCGTTATCGGCCTCTTAACACCTTTTATTACACGGGAGGAAGGCGCGGAAGTTACGGATACCTCGACTTTCTTCCGGCCATGCGAAATTTCGATCTCATGACTGCCAACCGGGACCAGCGCATTCATCGTTTGGTCAACGGAGAAAACCCGAGCCCGATCATCGACGACTCCAACGTACCACCCCTGCCCATCACCAAACAAAGCCGAGGGGCCAACAAGTGGATGAATCCCCAAGAGGAATCGAATGCGTTCAAGGTAGATCCGCGGTTTGAAGTATCCTTGTTCGCCAGCGAGGAACAGTTCCCTGAACTTGCTTGCCCGATTCAGATGAGATGGGACGGACTTGGCAGAATGTGGGTATCCTGTTCCACCACTTATCCTCACGTCTATCCCGGTCAGGCTCCGAATGACAAGATCGTGATTCTAGAGGATCTGAACGGCGACGGTAAGGCTGACAGCTGTAATGTTTGGGCAGAGGGTCTGAACGTTCCCCTTTCCTTTGAATTCGGCGATGGTGGGGTCTACGTTTCGGAAGAACCGCACATGACCTTTCTCATGGATACGAATGGAGACGGCAAAGCGGATCTAAGGGAAATCCCCCTTACCGGTTTCGGGTGCGAGGACTCCCATCATGCTCTGCACGACTTTGCTTGGACACCGGATGGTGATCTGATTTTCCGAGAGTCCATCTTTCATCACTCCCAAGTGGAAACTCCCTATGGCCCCGTTCGACAACAAAACAGCGGTTGGTTTTCTTGGGAGCCCAAGCTGCACAGACTCACTGCCTTTGGCTCTCATCCAAGCACCAACCCATGGGGCGTGACTTTTGACGATTGGGGCCAACACGTTGCCAGTTATCCCATATTTGCCTCCGCCCATCATGCCCTGGACCCGCCTTACCCGAAGCAACACCCACGGCCATCGGGACTACAGGCCTATTCCGGGGTCTGCGGTCAGGAATTCATCGATTTTCCAAATTGGCCCGAGGAATTGCAGGGTATGATGGTGAAGGTTCGCTATAAGCCAACCAACCGCGTGGAACTTCTCAAATGGAAGGAATATGAATATGGCTATGAGGAAGAGTACCTCTCAGACATCCTTTTCTCTTCCAACCTGAGCTTCATTCCGGTGGACCTGAGATACGGTCCGAAAGGCGGTATGTACGTCTGCGACTGGTATAACCCCGTCAAGGGTCATGCCCAATACTCCTTGCGAGATGACCGCAGGGATAGAACTTCCGGTCGAATTTGGAGGATTTTCCCCAAGGGAGCCAAACCCGCGCTCGCTCCCAAGATCACCGGAGCCTCCATTGAAGAATTGCTCGACCTTCTCAAACGAAGGGAATACCGATATCGGTATTGGGCCAAAAGAGAGATTAGGGAAATGCACCCTAAGGTCGTTAAGGACGCTTTGGACAAATGGCTTACCGAGCTCAATCCCCAAGATCCCCGTTACCGGCATCATCAAGTGGAGGCGATGTGGACTTATCGAAATCTTGAATTGGCCAACGTCAAACTTCTCGCGGAGCTCCTTTCATGCGAAAATCACAATGCGCGAGCAGCGGCAGCTCGTCAACTTCGGCATTGGTATTCCCATGCTGAAAATGGTAAATCCTTACTGGAGAAAGCCGCCCGTGACGAAAATGGTTTGGTCAGGTTGGAAGCGGCAATTGCCTGTAGCTACCTTGGTACGGCCAACGCTTTCGAAACCCTCAAGGGCATTGCCTCCCTGCCGCACGAAAAGCATCTTACCTATGCCATAAACACCTCTCTGGGATCGGAATCAATGAGTAAGTTTTGGGATTCCGAAACGGTGAGTGTCGAACATCCCAAGATCGCCGCTCTGTTTTCCAAGCAGAAACGAAAGGAGCGGGAGGCTGAGGAATCCAAGAAGAATTCCAAGTTTGACCGGCAAAGAAACTTGCTCAAGGTTCGAATCAAATGCATCAAGGAGCGGATGCTCTTTGACGTCGAAACCATAGAAGCCAAACGAAACCAACCCATACGCCTCGAATTCCTCAACCCCGATGCCACCCCCCATAATCTTGTATTAGTTCAGCCCGGATCGCTCGAGGAAATTGGGACGGCCGCCAACCTCATGGCTGCGGATCCCGAGGCCGCCAAAAGCGGGCAATTCATTCCTTCATCCAAAAAAATAATCGTACATACTAAAATGCTTAAGCAAGGGGATAGTGAGATTCTTCGATTTAAAGCACCCGACAAATCAGGAGAATATCCCTATCTCTGCAGTTTCCCTGGCCATTGGACGATCATGAAAGGAAAACTAATCGTTAAATAAGTCTATCATGAAACCCTTTTTTGCCTACTTCGTTTTTATTTTACCATTGTTTTTACATGGTAAGAAAACAAATTTCGTTTTGGTTATGGCAGATGATCAGGGCTGGGGGCAAACCGGCTATTACAACCACCCCATTCTAAAGACACCAAACTTGGACGAAATGGCTGACAACGGCCTCCGTTTGGACCGATTTTATGCGGGTGGCCCGGTCTGTTCTCCCACAAGAGCATCCGTACTCACGGGCCGAACCCATGACCGCACGGGAGTCTTCGATCACGGATATGCTCTTAGGAAGCAGGAAAGGACTCTCCCGGAGGCTCTCAAAAAATCCGGTTATGCGACCGGACACTTCGGAAAATGGCATCTCAATGGCCTGAGAGGTCCAGGTGTCCCTGTCCTTTCTCAGTATCCGAACGGACCCAAGGACTTTGGTTTTCAAAAGTGGTTGTCCGTCACCAACTTTTTCGATCTGAATCCAATCATGAGCCGCCAGGGAGAGTTCGAGGAATTTCAAGGTGATTCCTCCGAAATCATCGTCAAGGAAGCGCTCCGCTTCATGGAGGAACAGGTACGCTCGGAGCAACCCTTTTTCACGGTCATCTGGTATGGCACGCCACATAGCCCTTGGATGGCTCTTCGGAGAGACGCAAAACCGTTCCTGGGACTGAACGAGAATTCCAAAAACCATTATGCCGAACTGCGAGCCATGGATCGAAGCATTGGGACTCTTAGATCCGGTTTGAGAAAAATGAAAATTGAAAAAGAGACCCTCGTATGGTTTACCAGCGACAATGGAGGTTTGCCCAAAATCGAGCCTTCCACCACAGGAGGTCTGAGAGATTTCAAGGGTAGTATGTATGAAGGTGGCCTCCGCGTTCCAGCCATCATCGAATGGCCGCAAAAAATAAGGGCTTCAAGGGTCAGTTCCTATCCGTCGGGCGCGGTGGACGTTTTTCCCACCATTGCCGAAATCGTCGGACTTCCTCCGAAGGCCATGCTGAACCCGGTGGATGGCGAGAGTCTGCTTCCTCTTTTTGACAATGAGCCCAAAAGCCGTTCCAAACCCCTGATTTTCAGCAGTAGAGGAAGGATGGCGGTCATCGATAACCAATGGAAATTCCTCTCTCAACCTCAGGGCGAGGGACGCAAACTGGAAATGTTCGATCTTTCAAAGGATCTTTCCGAAAGCAAGAATCTGTTCCGGCCCAATCATCCTCGCGCCAAGAAGCTCCGAGCGATCCTCCATGAAGCGAGACAATCCATTTCCGATAGCGTCAACGGGATGGATTACCCGGAGAAACAAGTGGATGAGCAACCTCCGCGAACCTTTTGGACCGAAATCCCCGAATACCGAAAACACTTCCAAGACTGGAAGGACAGGCCCGAATACAAAAGTCGACTCCGAAACTAGAAATGGCAAATTTATTTAAATCTTCTTTTCCTTATCTTCTGGCACTTTTTTTTGCTCTTGAAATAAGGGCCGACAGTAGGCCCAACATTATTTTTCTTTTCACCGATGACCAGTCCAGTTACTCGCTCGGCTGCTACGGCAACAAGGAGGTCAAGACTCCGCACATCGACAGGTTGTCATCGGATGGCATGACCTTCGACCACCATTACGACACGACCGCAATATGCATGGCCAGCCGGGTCAACGTTATGACGGGGCTCTACGAATATCGACATGGATGCAATTTCGAACATGGACCATTGACCGAGCGCCTCTGGAAAACCTCTTATCCCATTCGGCTTCGTGAGGCTGGATACGTTACTGCCTTTGCGGGAAAATTCGGATTCGAGGTTCGTAAAGGCATCGAAAACGGACCGAAATATTTGCCCGAAGGCGATTTCCACAAATGGGGTGGGGGACCTGGGCAAACCCACTATGCCACAGCCAAAAACCCAAGCATGAAGGCCTACGCCGACGAGTATCCGCACTCTTCTCGGTCTTACGGAGCGTTCGGCCGCGACTTCATCAAGGAGTCGGCTAAAGGCAAAAAGCCTTTCTGTCTCTCGATCAGTTTCAAGGCACCACACAAACCGGACCAACCGGATCCTCTTTTTGATCACTTGTACACAGGAAAAACCTTCACCAAACCGGCTAACTATGGCCGTCAACACGGAGAGCACTTTTCGCGGCAAAGCAAACAGGGTCGGCAGTACGAACGCTTTGTCAGTTGGGGCTACCGTGACAAATATGATCAGGTCATGGCAATCTATCATCAAATGGTCCACGGAGTGGACGCGGGTGTGGGGATGATCCGTAAGGCGGTGAAGGAAGCGGGTATTGAAAAGAACACTGTCTTCATCTTCAGTTCGGACAATGGCTTCCTTTGCGGTTCTCACGGTTACGGCTCCAAGGTTCTTCCCTACGAAGAGTCGACGAACGTACCGTTGATTATTTACGACCCGAGGCACTCCTCCAGCGGCAAGAACTTGCGTTCCGACGCCCTGACCGCAAACATCGACGTGGCGTCCACCATTCTGGATCTTGCCGGTTTGGAGGTACCCGCGGGATTGGACGGTGTCAGCCTGCTCCCTCTCCTCGACAACCCCAAGGCGCAGGTCCGTGAGACTGCCGCTCTGATCAACGTTTGGGGACCGAAAGCAGCGCATTCCTTTGGAGTCGTGACGAAAGACTACAAGTATATTTACTGGCCCTACGAGTCGGGGGATTTCGAACCCACCGAAGAGTTGTATCACCTCGCCAAGGATCCTCACGAACTGACCAATTTGGCTTCGATCAAGCGGAAAGAGTTAAGAAAGATGCGGGCTCGATACGACGATGCAGTGGAGGCTTGGCGTCGCCACGGCGTTGATTACAACGGATACCAACCCTACGGCGATATCTTCGACCGTACAATTCCTTGGCGACCATGAAATTGAAGTCCTTTCATACTTTTTATTTATCAATTATCAGCTCATTATCCTTTGGGGCAACCAAGCCAAATATCATTCTAATCCACACGGATGATCAGGGTTATGGGGACTTCTCTCTGCTGAACCCCGATTCCAAGTTCAAGACTCCGAATCTGGACCGACTCGCAAAGGAAGGCATCACACTTACGGATGGACACTCCCCGGATACCGTCTGCCCCCCTTCTCGATATGGCTTGCTCACGGGCAGATATTGTTGGCGCACCACGCTCAAACGCGGAGTTTTCGGTGCCGAAAAACCCTTCGCAACGACACGCCAATTTGGCCCGACGTCGCTCACCCCGTAATCCAAAATTCAAAAAAGTAAACAAAGTCAAATGAATCTGTTTAAAACTGTCCCACTGTTGCTTGGAGCCGTTTTCGCCGGTCAGGCCAAGAGCCCCAACATCGTTCTGATCATGGCGGATGACTTGGGTTTCTCGGACTTGGGGTGCTATGGATCGGAGATCCAAACACCCCATCTAGACCGATTGGCGCAAAACGGCTTGCGCTTCAGCCAATTTTACAACACCGCCAAGTGCCACTCCTCTCGAGTTTCTCTACTCACGGGGCTTTATTGCGACCAGGCAGGTTCCGCAAGCTTAAGCCGTGGGGCAACGATTGCCGAAGTTCTCAAGCCCGCGGGCTATTCGACCTGGATGTCCGGAAAATGGCACCTCAGCAAACAACCGACTGATTTTGGCTTTCAGCGTTATTGGGGTCACCTCTCCGGCGCCTGTAATTTCTTTACCGGCGACAATTCTTTCCGGCTGAACGGAAAGGAGTGGGGAATTCCCAAGAACCTAAACGGCAAACCCTTCTACACAACCCATGCGATCACTGACTTTGCCTTGGACTTCATTGAGGAAGGAGAAGTGGGGGAGACATCCGACCCCTTTTTCCTCTACATCGCCTACAATGCTCCCCATTACCCGCTGCATGCTCCGGAATCTGCGGTTAAAAAATACGACGGGGTGTATGACGGTGGATGGGACCAATTAAGGAAGACCAGGTACGCCAAGCAATTGTCTTCGGGTTTGGTACCCAAAAAATTCAAATTATCTCCTCGAGCCGATCATGTCCCCGCATGGGATTCCATCGAAGAGTCCGAAAAACAATGGGAGGCGGACCGGATGGAGGTCTTTGCGGCCATGATTGATCTCGTTGACCAAAACATTGGCCGGTTGATCAAAGACTTGAAGAAAAGGAAAGTTTTCGACAACACGCTTTTTCTTTTTTGCGCGGACAACGGTGGTTGTCCGTTCGAACGAACTCGGGGAAGAAACCTGAAGCCCTGGGACCCCAACTCCTATTGGACTTACGATGCCTCGTGGGCTCAGGCGAGCAACACGCCATTCCGCCTCTATAAACAGAACCAGCATGAAGGCGGGATCTCTTCACCCTTGATCGTTCACTGGCCAAAAGGATTGAAGGTAGAACCGGGAAGCATTACACGGCAGCCCGGACACCTGATTGACTTCCTGGCCACTTTTATGGAAATCAGCGGAGCCGAATATCCCCAAAAAGTGGGTGATCGAATCATTGATCCGATTGAAGGCAAATCTCTCATCCCAATCTTTCAAGGAAAGGAAAGGGATGGGCACGAAAATCTCTATTTTCACTTTGGGACCGACCGGGCTTTGCGCCAGGGAAAATGGAAACTGGTTTCCGCGAAGGGAGGAAAGTGGGAGCTCTACGATCTGGAAAAGGACCGTACCGAACTTAACGATCTTGCCGAAAAGCATCCCGGGCGAGTGGAGATGATGTCCAAAATTTGGTTTGATATTGCCAAAAACAAGGAAAGGCTCGGGAAAAAGGGATTGGCTCCGGTTAAGGATTCGGTCAAGTCTCTTTCCTTCCGAAAGGACACTTCCGGTCAGTTGAATGATTAGTCTTGAATCGGCTCCCGGGGGTGCCCATGAGGGGACTGTCACCGATATGAGAGCACTGCCTTTTTCCTTCGCTTAATCAGCAATCAAGTTTGTCTTTGCGTCGATCTTGTGAAAGCAATGAACCATGCGTATGCTTAGAAGCCAGTTTCCCAAAATCTTTTTTCTCCTGTGTCTTTCCGTATGCTCGGCCAGTAAGGTCCAAGTTACGAAACTCTCGCTTGGCGTAAAGCCCGGTCTGCACTTCGAACCGAAAACTCTTCACGCTCAACCCGGCGAAGAGGTTGAACTGCTCTTTGACAATTCCGATCTGATGATGCATAATTTCGTGCTTCTGCAGCCCGGATCAAGGATGGAAATCGTGGAGGCTGCCAACGCCCTTGGCGCCAAAGGGCCGGAACTCCATTACGTTCCCGAATCCGATAAGGTGCTGGCATCCACTCCCGTTGTCATGCCCAAAAAGAAAGCAGTGGTCCGATTCAAAACTCCGGTGAAGGAAGGAGAATATCCGTATGTGTGCACTTTCCCAGGACATGGCTACGTCATGCACGGCATTCTCCACGTGACCAAGGAAAAGCCCAAAGATCTGGCTTCGAAAAGAAAGGACCAGCAAATGGTTTCCGTAAGCGTACCCGAAGAACTCGAGGCGGTTCTTTTCTCGCCCAACACCGTAACCCCTTGCGTTGCCTGTATCGGAGTGGCTCCGACTGGAGAGGTCTTTGCCGGGGTCGACCAGATCGGATCCCTCGGGAAGGGGGCTGGAAAAGGGAGAATCGTCCGGCTTATCGACGAGGATAACGACGGAGTTCACGACTCATACACCATCTTCGCGATCATCGATAACCCTCGAGGGATAGTACCGATTGGGGACAAGCTTTTCGTACTGCATACCCAATGGGGAAGCGAGTCCAAGTTCGAAGGTATGTTTCTGTCCGTTCTCGAAGATAAGAATTGGGATGGGGTGGCGGACGGTCCACCCCGACATTTGGTTCGCGAGATCAGCACCCGGAAATTCAATCAGGACCGCGGAGTCGACCACACCACCAACGGTATTCGTATGGGAATCGACGGTTGGATATACGTGGCGGTGGGCGACTTTGGGTTTGTCGATGCCGAAGGAACGGACGGGACCAAGCTCACCATGTATGGAGGAGGGATCATTCGGGTTCGACCCGATGGGACCGAACTCGAAACCTACGCAAATGGCTTACGCAACGTCTATGACGTTGCCATCGATCCGTTCATGAACCTTTTCACTCGGGGGAACACGAATGATGGAGGGGGATGGAACATGCGTTTCATCCACGAAATTCAGACCGGAGAATACGGATACCCCAAACTCTTCAAGCGATACACCAGCGAGATCATTCCCGCTTTGGTTGACGTGGGTGGCGGATCCGGAACGGGAGCCATGTACTTCGAGGAACCGGGGTGGCCTCAAAAGTACAATGACGTTCCCATGATGTGCGACTGGGGTCGAGGCCAATTGTACATCCATCGAGTCAGACCGGACGGGCCGAGTTTTACGCAGGAGCAGGAAAACTTTATCAAATGCGGCAGGATTACGGACGTTGATTGCGACGGGTCCGGAAGACTTTTCATCGGCAGTTGGAGCAATTCGGGCTTCAAGGGAGGCACGGGTGGATACGTCGCGAGAATCGTTCCCAAGCTTTGGGAATACCGGGCCTTTCCCGAACTGAGCAAGCGAAATGAGATTGACTTGGCGAACCTCCTCACCACCCCAAGCGCCAAGACCAGACTTCACGCTCAGCAGGAAATCCTTCGCCGCGGAGGATCCGGAAAGGAGGTCCTCGCCATAGTTTTGGACAAAAGAATCGCACCCCGAGCCCGAATCGCCGCACTTTACACCTTGAAACAACTTCTTGGGAAGAAGTCTCACACGACTCTCCTTAGCCTGATCGAGGATCCTGACGTGGCCGAACATGCCTTGCGGGCTCTGGCCGACCGCAAGACACAACTTTCCGGTATTCCTCTGGAACCCTTCGTTCAAGCCCTCAAAGATTCCAATCCCAGGGTTCAAGTGGCTGCTGCCGTGGCCCTTGGGCGACTGGGAGAAAAGGCGGCGGCCAGAGCATTGCTTGCCGTCTCCAATCCTCCCACTGTCGATCCGCTTCCAAGAGCGGAGCCTCCGAAAGACGAAATGGGTGAGAGCGGAAACCTTCACCAAAGCCCCATCATCGAAGGGAAAAGGGTTCATACGTTTGACGTCGACGTGACGGGTTGGAAGGAACTCCACCTGACTCTCGGTGATGGCGGGAACGGAAACGGCAGCGATCATGGGGCTTGGTTCGACCCCGTTCTCATCAAGAAAGACGGATCGTCCGTTCCCTTGACCAGCCTTAAATGGGACAAAGCGACCCAAGGTTGGGGAAAGACGGGTATCGGAATCAGCGCCACGGGAGCCAAGCTCGCCCGAAAGGACGGAAAGCCCATGAGCGATGGTATCGGCACCCACTCCCTCGGAACGATCACTTACGGGAAACTTTCCAACGATTGGGTCCGCTTCCGATGCACCGCGGGGCTTGCCAGCACCGATCATGGCGGGAAGGTGCGCTTTTACGTAAGCGAATCGCCTGTTGAAAAGTTCGCCGGGCAAGGCAAGCAAGCAATCCCCGAAGGTCCCCATGCAACCCCAAACTCATCCAGCATCCTTCCCCATATCGCCCGTCAGGCGCTCGTGGCGTTGGATGCGGGTCAGGCTTGCGTGGATGCGATAGGCACGCCAAACCAAAGCGGAGCGCTCATGGCCTTACGATACATGCACTCGACGGAGACGGTAGATGCCTTGATCAAATCCTTCGGTGATGTGGATGAACCTGACCTCAGGCAACGAATTGCCAGAAGCCTCGTTCGGTTGGTCAACAAGGAGAAACCTTACAAGGGAGAAACTTGGTGGAAAACCCGACCGGATACCCGCGGACCTTATTATTATCCGACTGCCTGGGAAAGAACCGATAAAATTACCAGGGCCCTGGTGAAGATGGCTAAGCAGAGTGACCCCGCAACCCGATTCGTAATCATCGAACTGGCTAAGAAGGACCGGGTGGAATTGCCCGGTTTGTGATCTCTCGTATCGCTTCGTTCGCTCAGATAAAAATTCGTTGTAATCATGAAATACTGTTTTCCTTTCAGTTTGGTTTGGGCTTTCTTGGCCGGGCCATGGCATTCCCAAGCTCAGACGCAACCAAACCTAGTCATCCTTTTGGCTGATGACCTCGGCTATCGGGACGTGGGTTGCTACGGCGGACCCGTGCAAACCCCAGCCATCGACCAATTGGCCGAAGAGGGGGTCAGGTTCACGGATTTTTACTCCGGTTGCGCCGTGTGCTCACCCAGCAGAGCCACCTTGTTGACCGGCAGACACCATATTCGAACGGGCGTATACAGTTGGATTTCAGACGAGGTTCAAAACTCACATTTGCTTCTTCGGGAGCGAACCCTAGGCGAAATCCTGAAGGACCGCGGATACACCACGGCTCACATTGGAAAATGGCACTTGGGATTGCCAACCAAAAACCGTGCGAAGCCAACACCCAGTCATCACGGATTCGATTACTGGTTCACTACCTGGAACAACGCATCGCCCAGCCACAAGAACCCCAATAATTTCATTCGGAACGGACTGTCGGTTGGTCCGTTGGAAGGGTATTCCTGTCAATTGGTTGCGGAGGAGGCGATCGAGTGGCTGGATCATCATCGCCATCCCAAGGCCCCCTTTTTTCTGAATCTCTGGTTTCACGAACCCCATTCCCCGATCGCCGCGCCGGAGGAAGTGGTTTCCAAGTACGGAGGATTGAAAGACAGAAATGCCATTTATTCAGGAACGATTGATAATACGGACCGGGCAATCAAGCGAGTCATTGAAAAATTGGATGCCATGGGAGTTCGTGGAAACACTCTGATCATTTACGCTTCGGATAATGGAAGTTATCTGGACGACCGGACCGGAAACTTAAGGGGAAAGAAAGGTTCGAATTGGGATGGGGGCATTCGGGTACCGGGCATATTTTGCTGGCCTGGCGTGATTCGGCCAAGCCTCGCACTCAAGGAACCAGCTGGCCTGGTCGACGTCTTGCCGACGGTCTGCGGATTATTCAATCTTGAGGCACCGAAGGATCGACCGATTGACGGTTCGGACTTATCGGCTTTGCTGATGGGAAAACCCGATGGGTTCAAGCGCCGTCAGCCTTTGTTTTGGCATTTGCAAAAATCGCGACCCATAGTGGCTATCAGAGATGGAGATTTCTCTCTCGTTGCGGAGCCCGATTACGAACTGTCCAAATCCAATATGTTCCAAGAATCCTGGATACCCGTAATCAAAACGGGAGGGTATCGGGATTTCCAACTTTTCGACTTATCGAAAGATCCCGGTCAGACCCAAAACGTCAGTTCTCAAAATCCTGAATTGTTCCGAGAACTGAAAACGAAGTTATTGAAAATCAACCAAAGCGTCATGGCAGATGGAACGGATTGGCATTTGCAATAAGGGGTAGCTTGGCAAGCCATACCTTTTGCTTTCCAAGATGAGTGATCGTTCCAAAACTTTTCCAATGGAGTTGAAATTCCCACATCTCTGCCTTATTTTTGATTCCATGATTTCAAGATTCACTTTTGTCGCAATTGCCACACTAACCTTGTTGTCCTCATTCGTTTGGGCGGATGATGACAAAGAGGAGGCCCGTCCGGAAGTGAGATTGGCGGCGGCCAAAGAGGTTCTCATGGAATCCGCCAACATCTCCCTTCTGTACTTGAGAGGCCTGGTTTGCCCGTCCTGCGCAATTGGGGTTCGCAAAAACCTCTCCAAGATGGAGGGTGTAGACAAAAAAAGATTCAAGGATGGGATTGATATGAATCCGGAAACCCAACTCGTTACGGTTGCTCTCAAGGATGGAGCTTCCTTGGATAACAAAGAGTTGCTCGAACGGGTCGAGGATGCAGGATACGTGCTTGTCGAAGAGTATATCATTCACGACAACCACCTGGATGCCCTTCAGTTCAAGCAGGACGCATCCGTCAGGATTGTACATCACAATCACACACATAAGTAGAGCCCTGCTTTTGGCAAACGCTTGATGAGGCGGTTTTTCCTGCTCTTAATTTTCCTCGCCGCTTTCTCGGCACGGGCTGATGACCCGATCATGAACATGATGCCCCGCTGGTCGGGTGGTTGGGGGTATCAGGTTCATTACGAGCACATCAACGAGTCGGATTTGCTTCTTGGAAGCAACAAGCTTGTGAAAGGTTTGTCCGAGAGAGTGAATCTCGTTCACTTGGAAGGGGTTTACACTTGGAAAAAGGAATTTCGAATCACGGCGAAGCTTCCCTACGTTCTCGATGCGGAAAGGGAAATGCCGGATGGGGTGGGTGGCAAATTGATCCAAAAAGACCGCGGTTGGGGTGACCTCAATCTTGGCGTTCCGCTTAAGAAATACTTTAATTTGGATGGAAAGAGCGGTTCCTGGACTTTCAAGCCCATGGTGCGCATTCCTCTTTCCAATAAGGACGACTATGACTTCTATTACAAGGAGTTTGGCGGGGGTATCGGATTTGGCCACGAGTTCGAAACCGCAAATTACTTCTTTGGCATTGGGACGGCTTGGTGGATTTTTGATGGCGACCGACCTGCGGAAATTCACTCCTCCTTGGATTTCGGTTATAATTTCGAAACCAAGAATTCAAACGGATCCGTCTTTTGGGAAACCGATTTTCATGCCGAAGATGATGAATCCAGAACCCTGGGTTCAGGTCCTGCCTTCTACTTCAACCATAACGATACGATCCATTCGAGAATCGAATGGAAGCACGACTTCATTGATCACCAAGGTATCATTGACCACGGCAACGGAAACCACTTCAAGATCGGGATCGGTTGGGTGTTTTGAGAGTGTAAAGGTTCACTCCAGTTCCCCATCTTTAGTTTTACGGCTCGAGCTTTCCCGATCTTCTGCGCTTCCCTTTCGGGTCAATGCGGAAAGTTCGGTTCGGTGTGGATTTTCATTGAGCCCAAAAATTCATCAGGCTAATTCTTGTTAAGCCTCTTATCTCTTCCCATGAAAAACCCATTTGTCTCTCTGTTCCTTTTTTCTATCTTTTTCTTTTTCGCAAGGGCCGAAAATTCCAAACCGAACGTCCTGTTGGTATCGATCGACGATTTGAACGATTGGGTGGGCTGCCTCGGCGGTCACCCGCAAGCCAAGACCCCCAATATCGATCGACTGGCGAAAATGGGCACCCTCTTCGCCAACGGACATTGCCAATCTCCGGTATGCAATCCTTCCCGGGCCAGCATGATGACCGGACGCTACCCGCATGCCACCGGCATTTACTTTCTCAGCCCGGACCTGGAACTCGCGCCCGTTCTGAAGGAGGTCCCGACCTTGCCTGAAGTCTTTGCCAAAAAAGGATACAAGACCATGGCAGCGGGTAAGATTTTCCATCGCGGAGACAAACGCTTTTTTGAGGAATACCTCCCCACCGGAGGATTCGGTCCACGACCTAAGAAAAAGATCTCCCAACCCCACGGGCATCCATTGTGGGACTGGGGAGTGTATCCGAATGACGATAACCTTATGCCGGACATGAAATGCGCCAAGTGGGCGGTCGACCAACTGGGGAAAAAACACAAAAAGCCTTTCTTCATGGGAGTCGGATTTTACCGTCCGCACGTTCCCATGTATGCCACCAAGAAATGGTTCGACATGCATCCGCGTGATCAGGTCAAGCTTCCCGCCATACACAAGGATGACCTTAGTGATCTCAGTCAATACGCCATCGACCTTACCAACTTAAAGCACGTTTCCCCCACCCACAAATGGGTCAAGGGTGCGGCGCAATGGGAACACGCCGTACAGTCCTACCTTGCCTCCGTGACCTTTGCCGATCATTGCCTGGGACTCGTACTGGATGCCCTCGATTCAAGTGATTATGCGGACAATACGATCATCGCCCTTTTCTCCGATCACGGATTCCACCTCGGGGAAAAGGAACGCTGGGCAAAGCGTTCCCTNTGGGANGATGGAACCCGNGTGCCCATTATCGTTTCGGCTCCCGGCTTCANGCACGATCAGAAAAGNGANCGACCCGCCGAACTCCTCGACCTTTTCCCAACTTTGCTCGAATTGGCTGGACTGCCTTCGGACCCCAGTCAGGAAGGGCAAAGCTTGGTTCCCCTCATGAAGAACCCCAAGATGGAATGGAAGCACCCGGCCATCACAAGCTTCGGGTTGGGCAATTATTCGGTGCGCTCGACTCGCTACCGCTTCATCCGTTATTTCGACGGGTCCCAAGAACTCTATGACCTAAGTGACGATCCGCACGAGTGGAACAACCTGGCTGCAAAACCCAAGTTCAAGTCCATTATCCAGCAACACTCCGCCCACTTACCCAAGAAGGAACATCCCATACTTCCGGGTGGATCGACGGGTCACAACGCGTACGAAGCGGCGAACGCCAATATTAAAAAATAATCACAAACCCTACGTAGTATGAAAGGTTCGGCCCACTCTCTTTTAATTCCAACTCTTCTTGTCCTGATTTGGCTTCCGGACCTGCTGTCCCAGAAAATGCCCATGCCCAAAGAGGACGTCATCGAAGTCCCCGCCATCGGCGATGGCCTTTGCGTCCATAACCTTTTTCAATCCAACATGATCCTGCAACGGGACAAACCCATTGAAATTTGGGGTTGGGCCAAACCGGGAGAGGTGGTCCGCGTACTCTTCGCCGGCAAGAGCAAGGAAGCCAAGGCGGGCAAGGACCGTGAATGGAAGGTCACCCTTCCGGCCATGACGGCCAATGCAGACCCCCAAACCCTCAACATAAAAGGGAAGGACCAGAACTTGACCCTAGAAAACGTTTTGATCGGCGACGTCTGGGTTCTCGGTGGACAAAGCAACATGGAAGAACCTCTCAATAACGTCGAGAACGGGAAACTGGAAATCGTCTCCGCCAATTATCCCGGAATCCGCATTCTTACGGTACCCGCTCAGAATGGTCCTGACACAAAAAAGGGCTTTGCCCGTTTGCATGAGTGGAGCAGCTGGTCGAACCGACATTTTCGTAAAGGAGACTGGGACGTCTGTTCGCCCGAAATCGCCCGTGAGCTATCCGCCATCGGATATGTCTTCGCTCGACGCCTTCACATGGCGGCGCAAGTTCCCATCGGCGTGATCGACGCCTCTCGAGGAGGTACGACCGTCGAGACATGGACACCCACTCCCGTTCTCAAGAAAATCGAAACGAAGGAGGTGAAGGGCCTTCTTGCCGAATGGGAAAAAAAGGTCGCCGAATTCGATCCTCAGAAGGATTTGCAGAAACGAGTAGAGAATCATCATAACTGGGTCAAAAACATGAAGAAACAGGGCCGGGAAATCCCCAAGGGCCGGACCGTGCCAAACGATCTCCGTCCCGGACCGGCTATGGATCAAAACCGCCCGGGGAACTGTTACGCGAGCATGATCGCCCCGATCGCCGGGTTGGCGGTCAAGGGAGCAATCTTTCACCAAGGGTTCAACAACGCCGGCGGTGGATCGGCGGGAGCGGACATGTATTACCAAATCTTTGCCAAAATGATCACGGCTTGGCGGGATGCTTTCAAGGACCCTCAAATGCCTTTTGGCATCATATCCCTGTGCACTGCCGGAGAGCCACAAACCAGGGACGACTACCTCGAAAAAATGGTCAACGGGGGAATTTACATTCGCGAGGCTCAGTACAAGACCTTCTTGGATTTCCTAAAGGCAGGAGACGGGAACGTTGGCTTTGCCAGCAGTTTCGACAAGCGTCGTTCCTGGTATCATCCGCAACTTAAGATTCCCGTGGGCGAGCGCATTTCTCGCTGGGCGCTGGCCACCCAGTATGGTTTCGAAAAGGACGTCAAATGGAAACCGCCGATGTATACCGAGATGAACCTCGAGGGTGGAAAGATCATCCTCAAAATGGACACTTGGGTCCGGGCGGTCACCAATGGGCCCATCGAAGGCTTTGCCATCGCCGGCAAGGATCGTAGATTTCAGCCCGCGGAAGCCGAGTGGTTGGTTACGGGAAAAGATCAGCACAACCGACCCAAGCATGACCGAAGGGTCATCGTGCTGTCCAGCCCGCACGTTCCCGACCCCATCCATTTCCGCTATGCTTGGGGACGCAACCCGATGGGGAACCTCCAGTCGGCGGATCACAACGATCTTCCCTTCGCCACCCAGCGCAGCGACGACTGGAGAATGGAAAACGTTCCCGTCAAATTAACCGGATTCGACGACCTAGCCCCCAAGGATTTTGCCCGTCGGGCTAACCATGAATCCCAAAAGGCTCTCCGCCTCGATGACCTTGGCCGACGCCTTAAGGAGGCGCAAGCCCTGATCGATGAGCACAGGCAAAGGTACGAGCAGGAACGAGACTCGGAACGCAAAAGGGCGGAGGAGAAAAATTAGGTTGATTTTATCCGCCGGTCTGTCCGATTACCGGATAAAGAAAGACATTGCGGTAGCGGACCGAGGTATGGTCGCCTTGCAGGTGTAGCGGCCCGGGACGGGTGACGTCCGATTGAAAGGCCCCGTTGGTGTTTCCGATCACCGGTTGGTTGTCGATCACCTTCTCCCCATTGAGCACGACGGTGGCGTGGCGGTCCACCAAGGTGATCTCGTAGCTTTGCCATTGGCCTCCCGGTTTGCCCGCGTTCTTAGTGGGCCTGACCCGGCTGAAGATCGCCCCAACGCCTTGCAGACCCTGCATGCGGCTGTCCCGGTCGACCACTTGAGCCTCGTAGGCTCCGCGTAGGTAAATTCCGCTGTTTCCTCCGGGTGGCACGTTAAACTCGATGGTCAGCTTGGAATCTCCGAAAACCCGCTCGGTCCTTAGGTTCCCATAGGGAGCGAAGGCGTCGAAGGTCTTCTTGGGCGTTTCGTTTACCAGTTCTCCATCCTTCACTTTCCAGCCGTTGATCTTTTTGGGGTTGATGAGTTTCCATCCCGTCAGATCGACCCCGTTGAACAGGTGGATTGGTTTGCCGAACTTCACCTTGGAAAGATCGGGTCGGGGGGGTAGGGGAGGCAAACGCTTGCCGAAATGAACAAAGTCTTGACCGCCGGGAACCTCCATCACCACCCTCATGGAATCCCCTTTGACGGATGCCTCCAGATCTCGCATCTCGCGTTCGCCGGTATAAGGTCCGCCGGGATACTCGGGCGGACCGATTCTCAGGGCCCGTTTGAAGGTAAGCTTTCCATCGGCATACCGGAGGCTTTTGATCGTCTTCGGTTGCCCCACCGTCCAGAGCTGCCCGCTCCATTCCCCCTCGTTTAGCTCCAGCGCCATCCAACCGGCGGCCCCGTTGCTCATTTCTAGGGCCCAGTGGCCGGCAAAGGCCTGCTGCTCTCCGCTTTCTTGGCCGATCGCCGGAACAATCATCATCAGGGCGAAGGTAACCACAATCCATCGGAGCTCTTGCATTGGGAAGACTACATAGATGAGGCTCGCTCTCCCCGTCAATCATCTCTTAGGCGCAGACTTTTCTTGCTTGAGCGCTCAGCCTTCTCTTAGCCTGTCGAGTACCTTATGAATTCAATTCCTTTTCTCTTTCTCGTCTTGTTGGCAGCCTCAACTTTGGTCGCTCAAAAACAACCTGACGTCGTGGTGATCATGGCGGACGATGCCGGGTATTCGGATTTCGGCTGCTATGGCGGGGAGATCGAGACGCCGGTCCTCGACAAGCTCGCCTACAATGGGTTGCGGTTCTCGCAATTTTACAACACGGGTAGATGCTGCCCCTCACGGGCCGCCCTCTTGACCGGAGTCTACCAACACCAAGCGGGCATGGGCCACATGTCCCGGGACCGAGGAATCCCAAGCTACAGCGGAACCATCCTGCCCGACGTTCCGACCCTGGCCGAACGCCTCCGCAAGGGAGGCTACCGTACCATGATGACAGGCAAATGGCACCTCGGTACGGAACCCAAGCAATCGCCCATCGCCCGCGGGTTCGACCGGTTTTACGGTACCCGCAACTTCATCGATTCCTACTTTACGGTGCTGCGCAACTGTCAGGTTTACCTGGACGACAAGGAGGTGCTGCCCCCAACCGAAACTCCGGTCAACCACCTCCACCCAGAACGGGAATGGTACACCACCGACGTCTTCACCGACTATGCCCTTCACTTCATGGACGAATGCTTCGAGGAGTATCCGGACAAGCCCCTTTTCCTTTACGTCGCCCACAACGCCCCACATTTCCCACTTCATGCCCGCGAGGAAGACACCCAAAAGTACCGGGGGCGCTTCAAGGACGTTGGTTGGGACAAGCTTCGCCAAGCGCGCTACGAGCGGATGGTGAAGATGGGGTTGATCGACAAGAAGTGGGCCTTGTCCCCCTCGGACGTTCCCAACTGGGAAACTTACGACGAGAAGATGCGCGACGAGCTGGACCTCAAGATGGCTCTCTACTCCGCGATCATCGACCGAATGGACCAGAACGTCGGTCGCATCGTCGACAAGCTCAAAGTCGCCGGTCGCTTGGAAAACACGCTTATCCTCTTCATGGTGGACAATGGCGTGCCCGGAACCGGCGTGCATGACTGGCGCGGCCTCTTTGCCAAGAACGACAGGAATCCCGAAACCCGGGTGGACAATTACAAAGAGTGGGGA
Organism: Opitutia bacterium; assembly: GCA_002692605.1. GTDB lineage: Bacteria > Verrucomicrobiota > Verrucomicrobiia > Opitutales > Seribacteraceae > Seribacter. The sequence goes on along the minus strand of NZLE01000032.1, from coordinate 19,010 downwards.
CGCCTCGGAGGCTGGACCTCGAGCTCCGGCAGGGGCTGGGCCAACCTGAGCAATGCTCCTTTCCGCATGTACAAGCGCTATACCCACGAGGGTGGGGTGGCCACTCCGCTCATCGTACATTGGCCCGCCGGCTTCAAGGCCAAGGGGGAACTGCGCCATGCCCCCAGCCACATCATTGACGTCGCTCCCACTTGCCTCTCGGCGGCCGGTCTTTCGAGCAAGGGCATGGTTGGCAAAAGCCTCTTACCCGTATTCGCCAAGGATTCTGAGAAGGTGCGTACCCTCTATTGGGAGCACGAAGGAAACCGAGCGGTGCGCAAGGGAAACTACAAGTTGGTCGCCATGCACGATACCCCTTGGGAACTCTATGATATGAGCCAAGACCGCAGTGAATTGAAGGATCTGTCCGAAACCATGCCGACAAAGGCCAAGGAACTCCGACTGCTTTACGAGAACTGGGCCAAGCGAGTGGGAGCTTTGCCTTGGAACGAGGTCCTCCAAACGAAGAAAAGGCCCATCAAGAAATAAACCTGAGAAGAGGAAATTCCTAGGCATTGACTTTTACGGCTTGCGAAAGGAGAATACCCTGCATGCGCGTTTCACGTCGTAATCTTCTCAAAGGTTTGGCCTTGGGTTCCGGCTCCATGCTGCTCCCGACCATGGCCCAGCGCATTCTAGCCAATGGGGAAGGCAAAACCAGCGCCCCGCGATTCGTCTTCGTGATCCAAAGCAATGGCTTCGATGCGGTTCAGGCTTGCCCGGACAGCATCCCCTTCCAAAAGTACGACGACCGCGATAAATTCGAGAACATAGACCTTTCGGATCACAAGTTGCCCAAGGGTCTGGCGCCTCTCGAGGAGCTCAAGTCCAAGACGACCATTCTGCAAGGTCTCTCGGGACGCTGTACGGGCGGTGGACATTCGACCCACGGTGGCTGCATAGGGCTCTACCGTACCTCAGGAGCCAACACTTCTCCCCAAGGCATCACCATCGATTACCAATTGGGACAGGCTAAGCCGGGTATCCTTCCCTGGGTGGGAGTAGGCATGGCCTCGGGCGCTCAGGATGCTCTGATGAATATTTCCGCACGGGCGGCTCACAAGTCCATGCCCATTATCCTGAAACCGGAGAAAGCCTACAACGCCTTCTTCAGCGTGGCCGCCGGTGGGGCCCGCGAAAAGAATTTTCACCTCAAGCGCAACCTGCTCGACTACATGGTCGGCGACGTCAAAAAGACCCGTGCGGCTCTCGGATCCTTGGCCGGAGAAGAACTCGATGCCTACTTGAGCGCCTACGACCAGCTGGCTGCTCGGCAGTACAAGTTGCTTAAGAACAAGGAAATCCTCAAAAGAGCGGCTCCCGAACTGGACGACCGCTTTACCTCCGAGGTCGCCACTCAGCGCCTTGAGGCCCAATTCGAACTGGCCACCTCCTCTCTAATCGGAGGCCTCAGCAACGTCGCCACCATCACTTCCGCCGCCACCGAGATCAACGCCCAACCCTACTTGGGCATTGGGGTCGATCTGAGCAACCATGCCTATGGCCACATGGGCGGAAACAAACGTGACGCCAAAGGTGTGCCTCATTACGAGAAGGTCCGCAACTGGCTCTTCGGCCTTATCTCCAAGATGGCCAAACGGCTCGAGGAAACTCCGGAGGGGTCGGGCAATATGCTGGACAACACCCTCATCATCTACATGAGCGACGCTCCCGACACCCACCATTCAACCGGATACGAGTGGCCTTTGGTCATCGTGGGCAACCTTAAGGACAAGATGAAATTGGGAGGACGCTACCTCAACTTCCCAGGCTACGGCAAACCTGGCCACCGCACAATAGGCTGTCTCTACAATTCCTTCCTTCGTTCCGTTGGAACGAATCAGGAAACTTTCGGCCGCGTCGACCCTGACCTCGACCTGCGGGCCATGCAAACCGGTCCGCTGACCGAACTCATGGCCTGAATCCAAGCCGGCGTAATCCCGATGAGACGCCCGTTCACCCATCTTCTCTTTTTTTGCCTCTCCGGTATGCTGACTGCCGCGGTGGCAAAATGGACGGAGCACCGCCGGGCTCTTCTGGTCAACGCCAGCGACGACAAGGCCCACCTTGAAGAGATTGAGCAACTGGAGGAGGCGTTGCAAGCCAAGGGCTTTTTGGTGAATGTGATCGGCGATGCACCCAAGACAGATGGGATCACTTACGAAAAATGGGTTCGCAGCATACCTACCATGGGGGTCAGCATATTTTATTACTTGGGACGACTGGAGACCGAGAAAAGTCCGGATGGCAAAAGCGTTTGTCACTTGATGCAGTTGGGTGGGTACAAGGAGTTGCCGCCGGCGCGCGACCCGAGCTTGGGACGATCAAGGGCGGAGGACAAACCATGGCTCAGCCTAGAGCGCTTGTCCCAGAAATTGAGCTACAACGTCGCCCGCGCCAACCTAGTTGTGATCGATTGCCTTGGTATCGATGACAAGGCCAAGACGGCAAAGCCGAAAGTGGATCTGTTCGCCCAGGCTTCGGGGAAGTTCCGGGGTGAATTGTTTTCAAGTTTCTATCCGGGAAAGGCCGCCTTTCATCCCAGCTTGGAGGAGCCCTCGTACGGGCCCTTCATGGCCAATGAATTGATCAAATCCCTGCAGAAGGACGGACCGCTCACACCGCGTATCGACAAGCTTGGATATACGGTGACCCCTCGGGACAAGACCTTCGAGCTGAAGCACGAGGCAGCCGGGGTTTGCTCTCCTCCCGATGTCTTGCGCGAAGGACGCTTTGCGGGCGACCAGTGGGTCGATCAAAACGGATTCTGTTTCGTCTGGTGTCCGGCGGGCGTCTTCAGCATGGGAGACCAATCGTTCGAGGATGCTCAACCAGTTCAAGTCGCCCTTTCGAAGGGCTTTTGGATCGGCAAATACGAGGTTCTGGGAGACGAGGCCTACCTGTTCAATGCGGGTGGCCAAAAATTGGGGAATCTTCATGCGAAGTTCCTACCCCCGAGCATCGGCAGTGTGGACAAAGTGGCTCCCGAAATGCGGAAGTGGCAAAAATACTTGGCCGAGAAAGGCATTGCCTACGAAGGCTGGACCTACGACTATCCGACCGAAGCGGAGTGGGAGTACGCCTGCCGGGCGGGTACCTCGGCTGGCTACCCGAGCGCCATCAAGGACTTGGGGAAGTATGGAAACTTCGCCGATCGCACCTTGTATGAGGACCGCGAATTAGTGCATTACGTGTACGCCAACACCGAAGCGGACGATGGATACGGCCGGGTATTCGCCCCCATTGGCCAGTACCTTCCAAATCCCTGGGGCATTCACGATATGCTGGGTAATCTGGCCGAGTTGTGCTCCACCTACTACCTGGACAAGCTTACCCCCGGAAACGATCCCAATTTTCAGTCCTTGCCAGACCCGAGAGGCTCGCGTCACCGGGTGTCACGAGGCGGTTCCTGGTGCAGTCCTCCGGAGTATTTGCACGTCGCCTTCCGCAACGCCTTCACCGGGACTCAGACCCCGCACGTCGGGATGCGCCTAGTCTTGAGGCAGGGGGAAGGACTCACCCGGACGAGAACCGAGATCTCCAATGCCCTGCAGGCCAAACTGGATGCCGAGAAGAAGGCCCTCGAGAAAGAAAGGAAGGAATGACGATTCTGCGAAATTTTCTCCTCTCGATGGCCCTCGTTTCGGGTGCGGAATCCTTGGCTGACGATCCCTTTGAAGAAAGAATCCGGCCTTTCCTCCAAACCTACTGCATTGCCTGCCATGGAGAGGAAACGCAAAAAGGAAAGATTCGTCTCGATCACCTGCGCGGAGACATGGAGGACAGGAAGGAAGCCGAACTGTGGGCCCGTAGTCTGGAGGCCATCGAATTCGGGGAAATGCCCTCCGACAAGGCCGATAAGTTTCCCACCAAGGCGCAAGCTCGACTCGTCCAAGACTGGATCGCACAGTCGCTTGACCGAGCTGGGAGGAAGGTGGAAGACAAGGCGGGCAAGGAAGGTTATGGCAATCTGATCCCGCACGATCTCCTTTTTTCTCCAGCAGAAAGCAAGCGGGTGGTGACCGCCGCGGCCCGCCTGTGGCGCATCTCGCCCAAGGCGCTCGCCGATATCGTACGGGGAGCCCGCATGGTATCGAACCCCTTCGTCCTCGACAAGCCGCACGGGAACTTCCGGGACTTCAAGGGGAAGTATGCCTTCAACTCCCTCATGGCCGAACAGGTGACCGAGCTGGCCTTGGCTCATTCCGAGAAGGAGGCCAAGAACGCCCGCAAGGCCATCGTCACGATGAAGGAAAAGGGCAGCACCATCGATGAAGCCAACCGGGAAGCGATCAAGCGCCACTGTCACAACGTTCTTAGGCGGACTCCGACCGAGGAGGAAATGGAAGTAATGATGGGCTTGCTCAAGAAGGTCGATTCGGAACTCGGCGTTCCCTTTGGCCTGCAGGCCGTTTACGCATCCATCATCCTTAAGCCCGAGACCCTTTTCCGTTTCGAGGGAATGGGCGCCTCGGACGACGATACCGGTTTGGTCGCCTTATCGCGCCGGGAACTGGCCACCTCTCTCGCCTTTGCCCTGACCGACTTGGCTCCGGACGGCAAGCTGCTGAGAGCTTTTCAGAACCAAGATTTGCCTCCGCGCGAAATTCTCCGTACGGAAATCCGTCGCATGCTCGATGATGAGAATCGTCCCACGGCAAGAAACCGTTTGTTGCAATTCTTCCAAGAGTATTTCGACTACCAGAAGGCGGAGGACGTCTTCAAGGACCAGATCAAAGGGCACAGGCACTGGGCGCCCGCCTTGGTGTACGATCTAAACGCATTGGTCATGCAGGCGCTGAACGAGGACAAGCAAGTTCTCAAGACCCTGCTCACCACGCCCGAATACCTAGTCCACGTCAACAGCCACAGGGACCATGGCAATCCCTTGGCCTACAATTTGCCTCCCGACTGGAAACCGAGCCCCAAGCCATATGAATTTCCAAAAGACCAACGGATGGGGATCCTTACGCACCCTGCCTGGTTGGTCGCTCACTCAGGTAATTTCGATAATGATCCGATTATGAGAGGCCATTGGATCAGATACAAGTTGCTGGGAGGGAGCGTCCCCGATATTCCGATCACCGTGGATGCCAAGTTGCCCGAAGACGAGAACATGACGCTTCGCGAACGCATGCGCGTAACGCAAGCGGAGGAGTGCTACAAATGCCATAGCAAGATGAACCCCCTTGGGTTGCCCTTCGAACAATTCGATCATTTCGGACGGTTCCGTTTTCTTGAACTGGACAAACCGGTCGACGTTACAAGCAAGATCGTCAACTCGGGCGTCCCTGAAATCGACGGAGAGATAAGGTCCCCTTTCGAGCTGATCGAAAGGTTGGCGAATTCGACCCATTGCGAACAAGTCTTCGTGCGTTACGTCTTCCGGTTTTTCATGGGGCGCAACGAGACTCTGGGAGACGCGAAGAGTTTGCAGGATGCCCATAAGGCCTACGTTGACAACGACGGAAGCATGAATGCCCTTGTTCTTTCCCTCTTGAGTTCCGACTCCTTTATGTACCGCTCCAAGCCCATTTCTCTCACCCAAATCGAACCGTAAAAAGTCCAACCTAGTTGCCAAATCGAATTTTGAGGTTTGCCAATCAAACTTTTATTGGAAGACTATTCTTTAGGTAATCGAGTTTCAGCAAACACAAATGACCGCTTTCGTCCAATGAGTTCCATAAACCGTCGGAATTTCCTAAAGGGTATGGGAGTTTCCCTTGCCCTTCCTTCCCTCGAATCGCTTGATGCTAAGTCCAGTAATCGACCAGCCGCCAGAAGGTTTGTCTGTGTCTCTCCGAATTACGGAATGAACCCGGGTGGGTTTTTCCCCGAGCAAACCGGTGAGGACTACGCCTTGCCCACTCTTCTCAAGCCTCTGGAAAGGCATAGAAGGGATTTGACCGTTTTCAGCAACTTGGATCATCCGGAGGTTGGAGGAGGCCATGGATGCTCCAACACCCTGCTCAACGGAGTGGAGCTAAAGGATGCCAAGGAAAATCCACAACGGCTTCTCTCCCTCGATCAGTTCATCGCTGAAAAAATTGGGCAAGACACCCGATATCCCTCGCTGAGAATGGGATCGGGTGGAATTTCATGGTCCAGGGCCGGGATTCAATTGCCGAGTGTGGGAAGCCCTAGACAAATCTTTACGCAATTGTTTTTGGAGGATAACCCGAAGCTCAAAGCCAAACGCAAGCAATTTCTCAGTGAAGATGCAAGTATCCTGGACGCCGTGCTCGAAGATGCGCGAAGTTTGAGCATTCGCCTATCTCATACCGATCAGGCAAAGCTCGAGGAATATTTGACCTCCATTCGTGACGTTGAAAAAAAACTTCAACGCCGTTCGGAATGGATCGACGTGCCAAAACCCAAGGCCAATCCCCGAGTGATCGAAGGGGACGATGAGAATTTCGTGGATTTGGCTTACCCCTACAACACCTCCGTGATGTACGAACTCATGGCCCTTGCGCTGCAAGCCAATCTGACCAAAGTCATCACTTTCGGACATCCCGGTGGTAATCGTCTCTTTCCCTTTGACGGCATCACATACGGATACCACTCCCTGACCCACCATGGCAAGCGGCCGGATTTGCTCGAGGAGCTGAACATCATCGAAACCTTTTATTCCCAACAATTCGCAGGTTTCCTCGATCTTCTCAAACAAACCAAGGATTCCGAAGATCGACCCCTGCTCGATTCGACTGTGGTGATGTTTGGCAGCGGGATGGGCAACGCAAGTTCTCATTCGAGCCGGAACCTTCCTATTATGGTAACCGGAGGAGGCTTAAGGGGAGGTCATCATCACCGTTTCGAAAGAACGGGCAGGGATGGAAGGCCCCTGTGCGATCTTTACGTCTCCATTCTCCAGAAACTCGGGGTGGAAACCGATCGTTTTTCCACCAGTTCTGCGAACCTGAATCATCTGGTTGGATGAAGCTTTTGTTCTTCTTCCTGATCAGCGTTTCGTTCGCTGCGGGAATCGATGAAGCGAAGGACGGGAAATTGGTTCGTGGATTTCTCGAGGTCTATTGCATTAAATGCCATGGTTCGGAGAAACAAAAGGGGGATCGTCGCTTTGACCACCTTTCGGGGAAAGCCGAAGACCTTACCCAAGCGGAGTCTCTTCAGGAAATCCTTGATCAACTCAACTTGGCCGAGATGCCCCCTGAAAGCGAAAAGCAGCCCACAGAGGAGGAAACCCGGGAAGTTGTTTCCTTCCTGACCAAGGTTCTCGATCAGGCTCGTGAAAATGCTCGTGAAAATCGTGGAAAAGTCGTTCTGCGAAGGCTGAACCGGGTCGAATACCTCAACACCATACGCGATTTGTTCGACTTGAAAATGGTCGATTTCGACCCCACCACCACCTTCCCACCGGACGAACCGACCGAGGGGTTCGACAATGTCGGTGAAGGACTGGTCGCCTCCAGTCACCTGCTTGAGAATTACTTGGAGGCGGCCCGTAAAGTTGCGGACAAGGTAATCCGACCCGGTCCCGAACCCAAGATGATTCACTATCAGGCGGGGGTGGGAATCAACCCAAACGGGGGAATGGGCGAGGCGGGTTCCGACAAGGTTGCCAGGAGGGAAGCCGGTCGCATATTCATCAAGTTCAGGCAACCCCTCGGTTTCCCAGCTCTCGACAAGAAACGAGGAGTCCCGGCGGATGGCGAGTACTTGATCCGCTTTTCCGCAAAGGCAGTACGCAGAAAATCACGCTACAAGGATTCCGATCTGAGGTACAATTCCGACGAGCCCATGCGCCTCTCCATTTCGATTGACTCCCGGGAGTTGGGAGCGACCGCCCATCGCATCATCGGCGAGTACGAAATCCCGGATGACGAATTGATTGAGGTCGAGCATCGGGTTTGGCTCGAAAAAGGATTCACTTTTCATCTTCACTGGGCCAACGGACCCAACGGTTCCTTTAAGCGGATCATGAGGAAGGTACTGCCCAAATACAATAAGGACGCACTTTATCCCGCCCGCAACCCCCCTGAAATGTACATTGGTTCAGGCCCCGAACTTCATGTTCATTCCTTTGAAATCGAGGGTCCGTTCTTCGATCAATGGCCGCCAACTGGGTTTGCCCGTTATTTCCCCAACCCTCCTCCGGATCCCGGATCGGAGTATCTTGATGCCAGTCTGATCAGATTGGCAAACCAAGCCTTCCGGCGTCCCGTATCTCCCGATGAGCTTAAGCCTTACCTTAAGCTTGCCAGTCAATACCTGCTCGCAAAAAAGGATTTTTGGGATGCCGCGCATTATGGAGTAAGAGCCATACTGACCTCACCTCGATTCCTCTATCTCGCGGAAAGCGATCCCGGAAAAGACCCATCCGCATTAGACCCCTACGAACTCGCTTCCCGCCTTTCCTATTTCCTTTGGAGCTCCATGCCTGACAGGGAACTTAGAGAGGCAGCAGCCTCCGGCAGACTCCTCGAAACCGATGAATTGCTCTCCCAGGCCAAGCGCATGCTGCAGGACCCAAGGGCTCGGGCTTTGGCCGAAAACTTCGCGGGGCAATGGCTTCATCTTCGAAAGCTAGGAGAAATGCCACCTGATCCGGAAAAGAACAAAGCCTACTATTCGAATAACTTGGAACAGGCCATGCGAGAGGAAACCGGTCGCTTCTTCAATTACGTTCTTTCCGAAAACAGGAGCATCCTTGAATTCATTGATTCCGACTACACCTTTCTGAACGAATCCTTGGCCCAACATTATGGCATAGAGGGAGTCCTCGGCAAAACTTTTACCAAGGTTACCCTTCGTCCCGAACATAATCGGGGCGGTCTGCTCGGCCATGGAAGCGTGCTCACGGCAACCTCGAATGGCGTGGAGACTCAACCCGTGCTTCGGGGGGTTTGGGTTCTGGAAAACCTACTCGGGACTCCACCCAACTCTCCCCCACCTGACGTTGAACCCATTGAGCCAGACACCCGGGGGGTAAGTACGATGAGGGAATTGATGGAGAAACACCGCAATAATCCGACCTGCTTCGAATGTCATCGAAAGATCGATCCTCTGGGTCTTTCCATGGAACATTATGATCACGTCGGAGCCTGGCGGGAACGCTACGCCAAACGTCTGCCCATTGACGGATCGGGAGAAATGCCAGACGGCACAACCATTGAAGGTCCATCTGGGATCAAGGCTTACCTCAAGGGCAGGCCCGGTCAATTCACTCATTGCCTGACCGAAAAACTTTTCGTCTACGCACTCGGAAGAAGACTGAGTTTCACTGACCGGGATGACCTTGATGCGATCGTAACTCTAATGCCCAAGTTGGGCTACGGATTGCAAGAACTGATCTTGCAGATCGTTGCCAGCGAACCGTTTCGCTTCAAATGATAAAAGGCTCTTTTTTTCTTTTTCTTGCCGGATTGGCCAGCGCGGCCCCTAAGCCAAACATCGTTTTCATCTTAGCCGATGACCTTGGGCGTGACTGGATAAGCTCCTATGGCTCCAAGCACCAAACCCCCAACATCGACCGGTTGGCCAAGGAGGGCATTAGGTATGAAACGGCTTGGAGCATGCCGCTGGGCAGTCCATCGAGCGTTACCCTACTGACTGGACAGTATCCGTTTCGCCATGGTTGGACCAGTCATCATGACCCGCCCAGAGAGGGAAGGGAAGGTTTGAGCCCGAAGAAGTTCACAACCTTTGCCCGAGTCCTGCGAGAATACGGTTACTCCACGGTCATTGGAGGGAAATGGCAAATCAACCACCTTGGCAAACGACCCAACTCCCTATGGGAACACGGTTTCGATGAACATTGCGTATGGCCGGGAGCCGAAGCGGGCAAACCGGAAACCCATGGAAAATACTGGAAAGCCTTACTTCAAGCCAATGGTCGAAGGGGAAGGGCAACCTATGGTCCGGACTCAATCAATGGGTACCTGACGGATTTCATACGGAGAAGCAAAGACAGGCCTTTTCTCATTTACTACCCGATGCTCCTTGCTCATGGCCCTTATGCCTCAACGCCTCATAATCAAGACTCAACTCCCGACGAAAAGGAAGGATTGTATGCGGGCAACGTGACTTATCTGGACCATCTCGTCGGTAAAATCATAAATAGCATCGATGAGCTTGGCCTCAGGAAAAATACGATTGTTTTCTTTACCGGGAACAACGGCTCAGCGGTCTCCGGCACCCTCAATGGCGAAGCTTACCCGAAAGGCAAGGGAGGGGAGGGCGACTGGGGGGCTCACGTGCCTTTCATTGTCCGGGCTCCTTTCCTAAGCGAGGGAAACGTCGTGTCCCGCGATCTGATTGATTTCACCGACTTGTACCCCACTTTTCTCGACTTAGCGGGAATTACCCCTCCGGAAAACCTCACTTTAGACGGCAAATCCATCGTGCCCAGCTTACGCGGCAGCGAAGATCCCTATCAAAAGCGAAGCTGGGTGTATTCTCAGTTAGGTGAGTTTCGAATGATTCGCGACTGGAATCATATCGTCGATAACAAGGGCTCCTTTCACAACCTCGCCAAAGACCCTCGGCAAGAGAGTCCGGTAAGCAAGTTGGATAAGATTGCCCCGGGACGCCGCCAACGCCTCCAAATGATTCTGGAGAGGTTCCCCGAAAATGCCACTTCACCAGTTGGGGAATTCTAATCCAAAAAAGAAAAATGGATAACTCAGGCAAAAGGACGCGCCGGGGTTTTGCAAAGGCATGCGTGCTGATGAGCGGAGCTCCCTTCGTGAGCCGCCTCTCCTGGGCGTACGGCTCTCCCATGCAAAAACTTCAATACGCGGCCATCGGCCTGAGCGGAAGGGGATTACTCGACCTCCATTCGATTTCCAGGCACGAAAAAGTCAGGATGGTTGCCGGCGCGGACGTTGATTCCCCAAGCGCCAACAAAATTGCAGCGAGGATAGATGGAGTGAAAACCTTTTCCGACTGGCGGGAGATGTTTGAAACCATGGGGAAGGACATCGACGTGGTCAGCGTATCCACGCCGGATCACATGCATGGCATCATGGCGATGAGCGCCATGAACTTGGGCAAGCACGTCTATGTGCAGAAACCTCTGGCCCAAACCATCGGGGAATGTAGAGCCATGGAGGAAACGGCCCGCCGGAACAAAGTCATCGTCCAGATGGGTACGCAAGGAGCATCTAGCTTCAATGATCGGAACGGCGTTGACCTGATCCGCCGTAAATTGATTGGGAAAGTAACCGAAGCCTGGGTCTTCTCCGGGAAAGGCTGGGGAGACAAGAATCCGCTTCCGGCCCGCGAGGACCCCGTTCCCGAAGGACTCGACTGGGACGGATGGCTTGGGGTAGGAGAGGAGCGCCCTTATTTAAATAAATATTACCACCCCAAGAACTGGCGGAAACGACAGGACTTCGGAACGGGAACCCTGGGGGATATGGGCTGTCATATCTTCAACGCCATGTATCGTGGACTGGGGCTGACCGTGCCTCAAAGGATTCGTTCCCAAACTGCCGTTCCCAATAAATACAACTGGACGAGCAACGAGCAAGTCGAATTTGATTTTCCGGGTACTCCTCTGACCGATGGAGACCTCAAGGTGTTCTGGAGCAGTGGCGGTGAACGGGCTCCCAAAGCACTGACTTCCTTGGTTCCCGAGGGCGTCAAATACCGATTCGGTTGCCTTCTCAAGGGAGAGAATGGCGTCCTCCTGTTAAGGCATGGGAGTTCCCCCTTACTGCTTCCGGAAAAAAGTTTCGTCGGAGTGCAACTGCCCAAGTTGGAACCTTTCGGACATCACACTGCCTTCATTGACGCGATTCTCAGCGGTGACCGCTCTCGCGTACTTTCCCCAATCGGTTTTGCCGCACCTATGACCGAATCCATTCTACTGGGCAACGTCGCAATGCAGCGCTCGCCCGTTTCGCTCAAATGGGATGCCAAGAAGGGCCGGTTCACCAATGACGAAAGAGCAAATGCCCACGTTCATCGCTCTTACCGAAAGGGATGGAAAATCATTGGAGCCTAAACCTATGACCTTTCGTTCGCTCGCTATCCTCGCCCTCTTGTCAACTTTTTCACTTATTGGAAGGGAAAAGCTCAACGTTCTCTTCATCATATCGGATGACCTTACTGCGACCGCCTTAGGTTGTTACGGCAACACAGTCTGCAAGACACCGAACCTTGACCAATTGGCGAACGAGGGAACCCGTTTCACCAGAGCGTACTGCCAAGCCACAATCTGCGGGCCTTCACGGGCATCCCTCATGTTCGGCTATTATCCGTATGCATCAAAGGCATCCGGATATACGAGCGGACGCAAGGAAGTGGGACCTGACAAAGATAGTTGGCCACAGTACTTTAAAAGGAAAGGCTACCACACATCGCGCATTTCGAAAGTGTTTCACATGGGCGTACCTCCGGACATCACTAAAGGGAGTGATGGGGCTGACGATGCCGAATCATGGAATGAAGCTTACAACAGCAAGGGCCCGGAAACCAAGGTTTCCGGTCTATCCGAACAGTTGTCGAATAATCCGGGAGGCTTGAAGAAAGGTACGGGGAGCAGTCAAAGTTTCAATGTCGTGGAGGCCGAGGGCGATGATCTTATTCACTCGGACGGTAAAACGGCGCAGAAAGCCATCGAGCTACTCCACAAATACAAGGAAATGGAAAAGCCATTCTTTCTGGCAGTGGGATTCGTCCGGCCACACGTTCCTTTGGTGGCTCCGAAAAAATATTTTGACGCTTACCCGCTCGCTGAAATTGTTCTGCCGCCCAAAATCCCGGGAGATCAAAACGATATCCCGCAGAACCCGGCTAATCGGCGAACGACCGACAATTACAAAATGGACTTGAACCAACAGAAAGGCACGCTGCGAGCCTACTATGCATCAGTGAGTTTCGTCGATGCATTGGTCGGAAAAATTCTCGGTGCCCTTGAGACAACCGGTCAGCGCGACAATACCATCGTCATCTTCACCAGTGACCACGGTTATCATCTGGGAGAACACGATTTGTGGCAAAAGGTTAGCATACATGAAGAGTCCGCTCGAGTGCCTTTGATAATTTGCGTACCGGGAAAAAAGACTGCCGTATGTCATTCCTTGTCTGAATTGATCGATCTCTATCCAACGGTTTCGCAATTGTGCGGGTTGAAAATACCCGGAAACGTTCAGGGTAAGGACATTTCGATCATGTTCGACGATCCTACGGTGAAGGTACGTGACGCCGCCTTGTCCAGTGGTAAGGGAAGGCTACTGCGCACAGAAAAGTGGGCCTTGCTCGACTACGGAAAAAAGGGGGAACTCTACGACATGGAGAAGGATCCGAAACAGTATGAAAATCTGTTCGAGAAACCAGAATACGCTGAGACTCTGGTAATGCTCAAAGAGAAGCTGAAAGCAAAGCTAAACGAAATAGAAAAGCACGATCTATATTTAAATAAATAAAAGCTTCAATACAGAAAAAGTTCTAAAACTAGTGATCATTAGTGGGTATAAGTGATATCAAGTAAATGATTCATGTAATTATTTTGAACGGGTTTATGGGATAAAGCTATTCTTGGTAAAGAAATACTTATAAGAGTTAATCATAAGTAAATGCTGAAAAATCAGAGACTTAAAAGAAGTGTTCAATTATTTATTTATATTTTTTTATAATAATCAAGTAGACCCCAAGCGAGAAAACCAACAAAAGATTGGCAATTGCTCAATTTGCGGCATAAGGGGGAAGGAATCGTTGATCTCAAGTTTTACGTAAACTCATAAAAAAGGCCTGAAAAGAATCGAACAACTGTGCCTCATTTTTCTTGTGAAAATCACAAACAAGCAAATAGTCAGGCGAATGGTCACGCGGTTTGGTGTCCTCCGCTTTTGTCTAGGCACCAACAAGTTTAGTGTTTTTCCCACAACCAAGGGGATGAATTCAGTAATCTGGAATGGCAAATGACCCCATTCGTTCGCTTCCCTTAATAATAATGATTTTCAAACTAGAATACGATAACAATAAAATACGATCTAATATTGCTATAAATGGAATAATAGCGTGCACATATAATGTCACTTATAACAAAATAATTAATTTATAATTAATTTCTGCTTTTACATAAAAGGATGTTCTAAAACACTACGTTTCAGAGATTTGCGTTTAGGCAAATGCCAAAATAAGTCTTTTTTTTCTAGTTTTCTATAAATATCAACCGCTCTTTTTTTGAACGGACCACTCCAGATATTTCTGTGAGACCTCTGAATCTACCGGATTGCCTACATGAAAAAGAATTCGGTATCTAAAGGTAATTTCCTCCCCTTTTCTTAGCACCATGTCTCCCGTTCCTTTTGGTTTGCCTTCAAAATTACTTACACCAAAGGGATTGGCCGCAACCAATCCATAATCTCGGGCATGCCACCATGTGGGATGCCTTGGATTCGAAGGATGATCAAAAAGAGAGATGCCGATTTCCTCTTCCTTGAGCGGCGCCCAATAGGAAATCCAGGACGCTCGTTTACCCCAGACCGATTTACCCGCTATTCCATCACTGTTGAGAGCGCTTCCCTTGGCCACCTTTCCCTTGAGTCTGAATGAGGGTGCCATACGAATGCCCAAACTCCCTTCTTTCGTATCTCCAAGGGTAAGGTCATCCACGCTGGCGATGAGAGTGATCTCCAGATCAATGGCCCGGGATTCGGAGTCGACTATGTTGAATGAGATTTTTCTCCGATCCTGACACACGGTTTTTCCGTCAGGGTCCATCCATAGGTTGGATTCGATGAATGAATCGTTGTTCATTTCAATGAATTCCTCATGCACAATCTTTCCTTTCTTCTCTCCAACCGCCCAAAAATCGAAACCATTGACCATACCATGAGTGTACCACAAGGAGGTGTGATGGGGATGATCGGCTTCTTCGCCCTCCTTTTCCTTTTCAAAAGGATAGTTTCGGGTCATTTCATTTCCTCTTGGCCCCAATATGGGATAAAAAACGGGTTTTGCTCGATTTTCATCAGCGTATATGTACTGGGTGAACAATTGATCCCCGGCATTTACGATTAATTTACCCTTTTCTCGCAGGATCGAAATATCCGCAAGGACCCCAAGAGGTATCAGCAAGGCAATAACCAATGGACAAATTTTAGGATGCCGGAAAATAGTATGCATATTCGCTTATTTAAGGAGGTAAAAGGTGGNGTCAACGAACTATTGGACGCAGAAGTCTTTCATTACGTTCAAGACGAATTCCTTTTCTTTCGCAGGAACCTCATCCTGAAAATTTTNAAATTCCACAATCCTCTCCCGTGGAAGGAGGTAGGCGCCGCTCATCACTTGCTTTTGTACTCTGCCAATCCTTACTTCCCCATCATCCACCTTGCAATACCTTGAAGTCCCGCTTCTATGAAAACGAAAGGCCCACTCGTCAACGGCTAAACCGAAAATGAGCTCAAACGCCAATATTGCCTTTTGTTCATCGTACCAAATTGTCAGACAGGTTGTCCGATCCGCATAGCGAATTCTTTCCTCTTCCCTGACAATGGAACTGTTTCTATGTGGCTTGGGCATTGCAAAAGGCGAGTCTAAAGGCAATACTTNACGGATTAAGAGATGAAACGTTCATCACNCCAAAGCAGAATTCCGAATTGCCCCAAGGAAACCTGCGTTTTTCCCAATACCTGCGAATGGAACAAAAGGTGTATGCAGATAGGTTTGAATCTGAGCGTTGATGCAAAAAAGAAGACCATNGAAAAAGCCAAAGCCAAGGGCAACCCTAAGCAAATCAAACCTATGGCATCCTAAGGGATTTGGGTTGGTCGAGAATCTCCTTTAGGACAATCGCTTTTTTCAAGGAGTCTGAGCCACCCAAAAGTTCTTTCCTTACCCACGAGTGGTTGACTTCTTGAGAAGCTAAATTNGCTTTGGTGGGCTCCATGGANGTTTCTCGATGCCTGTAAGATTGGCGTTGTACTTTGGTGGAGGTTAGTCGGGGTTTGGCTACCGTTTTGCTCCGCTCTACGGGCGTCCGCTTGAAAAGTGGAGGTGGTTTCGCTGGAAGAGGGGGCGGTTTTGCTTCGGAAATTTCTTCTTTTTCGTACGGTTGGGTAGCTTTTTCCCAGGCTTCACGGAAAACGTCCTCAATGGATGGTTCCGGGTTGCCTGAGCTTGGTTTGCCAACGGTTCCTTTGGGCTTTTCCCCCTCCTTCTTTTGGAAGAATTTTCCCACAAAAGAGGCAATCACCAAACCGATGATGATTAAGGTATCGATCGGCAACTCTGTCATTGGANAATGGTGGGCAACACGGGAAANGAATGAAAGAGCCCTATTCGGTTCCCTTGGAAATGCTATCGCGCATCTCCGTATCCGCTTCCACGTTTCGCATNCGATAGTAGTCCATAATCCCCAAATTNCCGCTGCGAAANGCTTCNGCCATGGCAAGGGGCACTTGGGTTTGAGCTTCAACCAGCTTAGCCTGCATCTCTTCGACTTTTGCCTTGTTTTCCTGTTCGAGCGCAACCGCCGCGGCACGNCGAATCTCAGCTTGGGCCTGCGCCACTTCCTTATCGGCTGCAGCTTGGGAGGAGCGAAGAGCGGCACCCCTATTTTCGCCGAGATCNACGTCCGCNATGTCAATCGAAAGAATTTCAAAGGCCGTTCCCTGGTCCAAGCCTCTGTCCAAGACCTTTTCGGTTATGGAATTGGGGTTTTCCAAAACCACCTTGTAGTTTTCGGAGGAACCGATGGTCGAAACGATGCTTTCCCCGACCCGGGCGATGACCGTTTCCTCNTGGGCGCTGCCGACGTACCGATCCAAGTTGCTTCTCACCGTCACCCTCGCCCGTACCTTCACCTGGATGCCGTCTTTGGCGACCCCATCAATGGTGTCGCGGCCTTCGATCACGCAATCGATGACCTTTGGGTTGATGGAGGTGCGAACCGCTTCCAAGACGGATTTACTGGTTCCGCGGGTGGCAAGATCAATGGCGCAAGCNCGATCCCAAGCCAATTCGATGTTCGCCTTGGATGCGGCGATAAGCGATTGGACGGTTTGCACCACGTTTCCCTCCGCAAGATAATGGGCTTCCAGTTGATCGGTTTCCAAAGGAATTCCCGCTTTGACCGCAGTGATTCTCGCATCCACGATCAGACCAACCGGAACTCCTCTCAACCTCATGGCCAAAAGAGTGGTGAAACCTACGGTCGCTTTTGCGAGGAAGGCCTTCAACCAAGTGTTGAAGAAGGAAATGATGACTAGTGAAACGACTAGTCCGATGACTGNAAGAAGGCCGAGTATTATGTATTCGATCATGNTTTTANGATGNGGTTAAGTGGTAATTGATGCAAAAGTTCGCGACAAAGGTCAATGATACACGCTGTTACTGAGGGCGAATGCGTATTCGAAAGTCGTCCATGCCGGTGACAAGGACTTTCGATCCCTTGGGCAAAANCCCTTCCTCGCAGAAGGCGTCATATTCCTTGTCACCGATCCTAACCAANCCCTCCGGATGAAGTTCGGTTATNCTTTCTCCGGTTTGNCCGACAATACCGGGGTCTCTTTCTTCCGAGTTGCTTGAGCCCTTCACGGTTTGAGAAAGAAACAATTTTTTGCCCANAGGACTTTTTGAAAGCCACTTGAATTCTGCNAAGACCAGAGCAATCGCACCCAATCCTCCAAGAAGGAAAGTCAGGGAGGGAGCGAACCATCCTCCAAATTCCAAATGGGCGTGATAGGATGCGAAACAGAGTCCGGCAAAGCCCAATATGCCCAAAACGCCACCGGGAATGATGGCTTCGAAACCTATGAGTAGGTAACTGATCAAGAGAATGCCAAGAACCGTGGTCATGAATCCAGGGGTCGTACGATCAAATCGAATTCGGTGCATTTCACGACTTCGATTTTTTGTCCTTTGGGAATTTTTCCCAAAGTCGAGCGGGCATCAAATCGTTTGCCTTCGATTTCAATCTCTCCTCCCGGAAAAAGCTCGGTGACGGTGATTCCGAATTTACCCGTCAGTTTCTCCTTTTGGTTGGATGAGGTCAAAGAGGAAGGGGTGGAGAAATCAACCGATCCACCCACGGTCTCCTTGAGAATAAGACTTTGCCAAAGNGNNGTGTGCGGTAAAATTCNCAATACGATGAAACCCATGGCCAAGGCNAGGCCGACGGACTGCAGCATCTCCCAAAGCGGGGGACGAAACACCTCCATCTCCCATTCGAAATCAGGAGTGGGCCAGACGTCCACCATGGCCCAAAAGATCGAACCCACCATCAGGACAAAACCGACCAAGCCAGGCAGCANGAGTCCGGGNGTCAGGAATANTTCAACCAGGACCAGACAGGCGCCAAGGAGAAAGAACAAAAGTTCCTCCTGACCGGCCAAACCGGCGACGTATTTGGAACCGAAAAAGATCAGCAGCAGGACCAAACCAAGAACGCCNAAGATTCCGAAACCCGGGGTNTTGAATTCCACGAAAATGCAAACCAAACCGATACTCAATATGATCGGAGCGATCCCGTTCAGCCAAAGCCCGGNTTCCTCGGCCCAATTGATTTCCATATTCACNAGCTTGTANTTTCCTTCTCCGAANCGCTCATCGAGAATCGCCTCCACATTTTCGAAGANGCCAAACCCGAGGAGNGGCGCGGGGGGATTTCCATATTCCTGACATGCTTCCTTTCCGGTTAGAGTGAGCAGTTCCCCGGTTTTTTTGATTTGCGAACCATCGGAGGCAAGAAGAGGTTGGCCGTCGATCACAAGGCTCTCGTTCGCATCCATCATCGCCGCCATGACTTGAGAACGATAGCGATAATCCCCGGCGTAATTGCGGATCTTTGCCTTTAGGTAGGAATTGATTTTCCGCTTCATGGAAGCGTCAATGTTGCCGCCTCCTCCGCTGACGGCCTCCGCGGCTCCGATCTGTGACTTGGGAGAAAAGGCAATTTCACTGGTGGCGATGGCGATGTATGCGCCGGCGGATATAGCCTCCGGATTCACGTAGGTGATGATCTTTCCCTCGAACTTCTCCAAGCTTTCGATGAT
>NZLE01000031.1 GCA_002692605.1 Opitutia bacterium | reverse complement strand
GAGCGCCTCTTCGCTTCCACCTGGATGCCCACGATAGGCGAGAACCGAAAGAAGCCCTCCCTTTTGAAGCCATGAGTATCCATCTTTAATGGCTTTTATGGTGCTTTCCTTTCGAGTTACCAAGCATTTGTCTGCCCTCGGCAAATAGCCCAAATTGAAGACTACGGCACGGATTCGACCCTTGGATTCTAATGGAATTTTTCCCTTCATTTTGGAGTGACAGCAACAATGAAGTCGGCTGACGTGCAAAACTTGGTTCTCTTCAAGCAGGGCTTCGGTCCTATCCAGGGCAACCTTCTGAATATCAAAACCAAAAACCAGACCATCCTTCCCGACGAGCTTGGCCAAGGCAAAAGTATCATGGCCGTTTCCAACCGTCGCATCGATGCAAAGATCTCCTGAGCGAATCCTAAGCCTCAGTTCTTCATGAACTTGCAGGACCAATCCGGAAGGTTTGCACGGGTTCATGCTGCTACGTTTGAAACCTCGAAAGACAGGCTTTGCGAGAAGGCGGGATGTTTTTGGTAAGCAAATCCACCATCTGCCGAGCAAAAAATGGAATGGTTGTGGATCCTCGTGATCCGAAGCCGTTGAAAAGGTGATATTGGCTGATTTTCGGATGTCTGCCGAGGATCGGAAATCGATCTTTGGTAGAGGAACGTATTCCGCTGGCATGCCCGACAATCCGGTATTGATCGATGTTTAAATAAGATAAGTTTTCTAGAATCGTCCGTTTTCCTCGTTCAGTTGGTCCGCATTCGAGTTGATGGTGGTTCCATGTGGATCCTGCATAAGCGGTATTTTCCTTTTCCGGAAGATACCAAGTTCCATTACTCGCAGGCACTTGGCATGGTCCTTCGACCCGGAGGACTTCTCCCTGCGCAGGCTCGAAGGGAAGCTTCTGAAACCATGGATTTTCCAGTACTCCGTATCCTTCGCAAAACACTACTTTTTGAGATGGTGCCCAGTCCTTGGGATCGAATTTTGCGTCCATCCAAAGATCTTTGTCTTTAAGTATGTCTTTTGATTGCTTGAGAAATCCCTGAACATTCAGACGGTGAGCATGGGTAACGCCGGATCCGTGTGGAGAGTAAAGACCAAGCAAACTGGACTTAGCCTCTGATTCGATGGAATCCGTGTAAGCTGTGGAATCGGAGCTTGTCTGTCTTTTTTTCCAAATCTCACGTTGTTGACCGGAGAGAAAGATTCGACGCAATGAAATCTTTTCGAGGTGATTCTGAGCATACTCCTCTGCAAAGGATTGGTGGAAGTGAACAGCCTCTTTCAGGCAGTCTCCCATCTGCGGCGGCAGGTTGAGTTTTGGACCGATCAGCGGGTTGATGATTCCAGCGGCCACAGAACTTGCGGAGAAGGGCATTTTGCCTTCAAGGACAACCACTCTTTGCCCAGCTTGAAGCAGGGAGTGAGACAAGATGGCTCCAGCCAGTCCATGGCCAACAATCAGAATGTCTTTCAAATCAAATTTGTGACTAAACCGAAATTTATTTGCAGGCAAAATCTTTTCGTGTGAGATTTTGATTCAAATGACACCAAGGCGAATTTTCGGCACGCTGCTTCTTATTGCCTTCATTGGCTTGGTTTGGCTTATGAANCATCGGCGCGAAGNGGATGGTGAAAATNACTCNACNGTGTCTCCTTCGCATACCGAAGANAGAGTGCGGGTCGAGAATCGTCTGGTATTAAATGGAAATTTATCTCAAGACCTAAACTTTACCTTCCCGTTCGGCGAATTCAGCAACGCTCATTTGGATTTGTTGGACATCACCCTGGGCTTTCCTCNCTCCGAGTCTGCCAATGAGTTCGAAACGGNTGCTTACNCAAANGGATTTGAGGTTCTTGAGTCCATTCCTTCGCTTGGCGTTCTGCGTGTAAGAATCACGGATTTCGCCAAAGCGATGGATACGTTGGATGAGCTAGGGGGTGGCTTGGAGTTGGCTCGGAACCCNAGGGTGCGGTTGCCTCAATTACCTGAAACTCATAGAATCGTTGGAGAAAAAGGATTCGGCGATCAAGCTTTCGATTGGCTTGGCGCACCCAAGGATCGCAAGCATTGGGGAGAAGGGATGAAGGTGGCTATCTTAGATTCGGGGATAGACCTTGATCACCCATTTTTGCGTGGAGCCAGAATTGAGAGGGTCAGTTTAGTTCAAGAGAATGAAGGGTCTTTTTTAGGTCATGGTACCGCGATCGCTTCGATCATCGCAGGGCAGTCAGAGCATAATTTAGGCTTAGCTCCTTCCGCATCAATCCTTTCCGTCGAGGTTCTGGATAAGTTTGGCGAAGGCGATGCCTTCACCGTGGCAAGAGGTGTGGTTGAGGCAACGGATCGAGGGTCCGATCTCATAAATCTTAGCTTGGGAAGTGACTTTTCAAGTCCGGTTCTTGAGAGTGCCGTCGCCTATGCTAGAGAAAAAGGTGTGGTGGTTGTGGCGGCTGTCGGAAACGAAGGAATGCCCGAGGTCGCTTTTCCTGCCCGTTATGAAGGTGTGGTCGGAGTGACGGCGGTGGATCGGATGGGACGTCCATCCGCATTTGCCAATTATGGAGAAGGAGTGGACCTTTCCGCGCCAGGTGTTCGGGTTGACACTGCNTGGGAGGAGGATCAAATCGTTTCCTTTAGCGGNACTTCCGGGGCGACCGCTTTCGTTTCCGGAGCTTTGGTTGCGGAAATGGCAAAGAGTCCTCACTTGAACGAAAGTCAGTTGATGGAAATTCTTTATGAAAATGCAAATGAGGTCGAAAAGCCCGGTTTCGACGAATGGACGGGGCATGGCGTTCTCAGCGTAGCAAGAATGTCCAATCGAAACGTAGAGGGAATTTCGGATGCTGCCATCGTGGGCTATTATTTTGATCCTCAGGACCTGAAGGGTGGGGGCACTACACCTTTTTTGGTTACCGTACAGAACCAGGGGACCACTTGGTTGAACAATATGAATCTTCAGGTGATTTACAAAGGTATTGAAAAAGAGTACCTAATCAGCAACTTAAGGCCCGGTGAAACANGAAGCGANAGGCTTTACNTTGAGGGAAGCCATGGGGATGAGCCATTGTCCATTTATTCCAAGGTCAGAATCGTAGGTCAAGACGATCACACACCTGAGAATAACGTGAGGAGAAGCACGTTGGAGTTACCTGCGCAAAGATAGGTCGCTTCAGGCCGCGTTTCTCTTTGGTTTTTCCAAAGNAATCACTTTTGCCTTACTTTTTCCTTTAACGACTCCAGCATTGATGACTACTTCTACGGGTTCGCTGAATGCGGGAAGGTCATACATGACGTCCAGCATAATGCTTTCCATGATAGACCGCAGNGCCCGGGCACCGGTTTTCATGGCAAGGGCCTGTTCGGCGATGGACAAAACCGCTTCGCGGGTAAAGCGTAGTTCGGCTTTTTCCATTATGAATAGTTTCTTATACTGTTTGAGAAGAGAATTTTTGGTTTCCTTGAGGATTTTGACAAGTTCGTTGCGGGTCAACTCCTCCAAAAGGGAGACGACGGGGAGACGTCCGATGAATTCGGGAATAAGTCCGTATTTCACCAAATCCTCTGGGCGGACGTCACGCATGAGTTCGGCCATTTCCTTGGGCGATTCCGAATTGTACCCGACCATGCGGTTCCCACTCCTTTGCTCAATGATTTGATCAAGATCAACGAAGGCTCCACCGCAAATGAACANCACGTTTGAGGTATCAAGTTGGATGTATTCTTGGTTCGGATGCTTACGCCCGCCTTGGGGCGGAACGTTGCATACGGTGCCTTCGAGAATTTTGAGCAAGGCTTGNTGNACACCCTCACCTGAAACGTCACGGGTGATGGAAACGTTATCCGTCTTGCGGCCAATTTTGTCGATTTCATCGACATAAATAATTCCGCATTGGGCTTTTTCAACGTTTTGGTCCGCGGCTTGCAGTAACCGCAAGACGATGTTTTCGACGTCATCTCCGACGTATCCAGCTTCGGTTAGCGTAGTTGCATCGGCAATTGCGAAGGGTACGTCCAACATTTTGGCAAGAGTCCGGGCCAAGTAGGTTTTACCACTTCCAGTCGGACCAATCAGCAAAACATTACTTTTTTCGATTTCGACTTCGGACAATTCGTCGGGTAGAAAACTGGATTCGCTGTCTTTGCCAATGCCGAGCTCCGCAGACAGGCGTTTGTAGTGGTTGTGTACGGCGACGGACAAAACTTTTTTGGCGTGATCCTGTCCAATCACGTGCTGGTCAAGGTAAGCCTTGATGAAACTAGGCTTCTGTAGATTGAAAATAGGCTTTTCGCCAGAGTTTTTTGAGACAACTTCGGTTTCTCCCAACTCTCGGTCAATGATCGTTTTACAGACGCGAACGCAAGAATCGCAAATGAAGACGTTTGCCGGACCGGCGATCATTTTCTTAACTTCTCCCTGCGGTTTGCCGCAAAAGGAACAAAAATTGATCTTGGTCGCCTTGGCCACTTGGGTTTATTCGCTTGGTTTTTGTGAAATCACTTCGTCCACCAGACCATACTCCTTGGCTTCATCGGCGGACATGTAGTAATCGCGGTCGGAATCTTTTTCCAATTGCTCGATTGATTTTCCGCTGTGTTGAGAGAGGATTTCATTAATGGTTTGTCTCCAACGAAGAATTTCCTTGGCGGCGATTGAAATATCTGAAGTTTGACCTCCCGCTCCTCCACTGGGTTGGTGAATCATGACCCGACTATTGGGCAATGCATAGCGTTTGCCGGGAGTTCCGGCTGCAAGCAAAACCGTGCTCATACTGGCAGCCATACCTATGCAATAGGTGACAATGTCGCATTGCATGAAATTCAAAGTGTCGTAGATTGCCATGCCATCCGATACGCTTCCGCCGGGAGAGTTGATGTACAAATGAATATCCTTCTTGGGGTCTTCCATTTGAAGGAAAAGAAGTTGGGCAATAATGGAATTGGCCACATAATCGTCAATGGGGGTGCCGACGAAGACGATGCGGTCACGAAGCAATCGGCTGTAGATGTCCCAAGCTCTTTCTTGGCGACCTTCGCGTTCATATACGTACGGTAGTGGTAAGTAAGCTCCCATTTTTTTATTCTTGTTTATCTTCTTCGTTTTCGCAAACGGATTCCTTGGCATTGGACGCGATGAACTCGAGCGTTTTGTCGTAAAGTATGTCCTGACGAAGACGATTCAGCTTTTGCCTGTCTTGGGATAGTTCCTTTACGTGAACCGTCGGATCCTTTCTGAGCATCATGGCTTCTTGCGTGGCCGCTTGAGCTAGATCCTCGTTGGTCACTTCGACTTTTTCGATTTCAGCTATTTTGCCCAAAGTGATGGTAAGTTTGATTCGGGCCTGCCCTTGAGTTTGCGCCTGCTGCCACAACTCATCCCTCTTCGCCTCGATATCCTCCTCCTTGGCCCCTTGTTGAACGGCTCGTTGGGCATTGCTTCGGAAAATGATTTTGGATTCCTCTTCAACGGCCTGTTGGGGAAGAGGGAAATCGGGTAAGTCGAGGATTTTTTGGGTCACTTGATGCCGTTTTCCGTTTTGGTTTTCCCTTTCCTTGCGGTTCTTGAGATCCTGATCGATCTTATCCTTCAATTCTTCAACAGTTTCCAGTTTCAAAGTTTTCAGGAATTCCTCATCCAGTTCCGGCGCCTTTTTTTCACGCACTTCGTGGACCTCCAAATTATATATGACCGTTTTCCCCGCCAATGGTTCGACTTCAAAATCCTTGTCAAAGCTTGCTTCCACCTCCTTGGTTTCGTTTTTATTCATGCCGACAAGACCTTGGGCGATGGCTTCCACTCCCAATCCTTTTGCCTGACCCGCCTCTTCCCAAGTGTTCGCTTGTTTGCCGAAAATAGGCTTATCGGGCAGTACTTCGGACAAGGGTTTTTCATCCATTTTCCCTTCATAGGAACATTTTACGTAATCCCCTTCGACGATGGCTCGTTCGACCTCTTCATAAGATGCTCTTTGATCACGCAATGACTCAATTTCCTTTTCAATTTCTTCGTCCGAAACCTCCGTGGGGTAGACTGTCAATTCGTAATCCTTGTAGTCCGGCAAATCAAATTCCGGTTCCACGTCCACCGTGATTTCAACCGTCGAAGGAGCTTTGACGTCGATTTCGCCGGGATCAACTTTGAGGATCGAGTAAACTTTCAGGTCCTTACTTTCCAAAACTGCTTCATAAGCATCCGTGGAAACTTTCCGGTTCAGTTCTTGGCTCAATTCCTTGGCAAATTTTTTCCTGATTACGGGAATAGGGACCTTGCCCTTGCGGAAGCCGGGTATGTTGGCCAGTTTGGCCAATTCCTGACAGGCTTGGTTTTCCTTTTTGGTCAACTCTTCGGCGTCGAAGGTGACAAGGGCGATTTTACGAGCGGTTCCCGCGTCCTTTATTTCTAGGTTCACTTTTTTGGAAGTTGCTTGTTTTTAAGAAGTAGTGATGAACTCTGTCAGCCTTTAAGGACTTTTCGAGCAAAGGGATTACCATACTAAAAAATGCCTTTGGGTCAATGAGATTAGGCTAAAAACTCCTTATCGGGAAGGCACCCAAAGAACGGGTCGAATCGTCGAAAGTTCGGGGAATTCCCTCTTCAGTTCATTGATTGTCTTAACGATATCCGACGGGGAGAACCGTTTGATCTGAAGGATCCATTCGCCGCTTGAAGAATTTTTACCTATAATGCGGAATCGCTCCGAGTCGATTTTGAGTTTGAAGGAATCGACGTCCGTTGGATGATGAAATTTCAGATAAAGCTCCGATGCCCGGTAAAAGTCGATTTTGGAGACGTTCCCCTCGAAGTTCTCTTCGGCCAATACGAAGAGTCTTTCCGAGCGAAATGACCCCGAAGTCTCAATCACCCAACTTTTCGAAGTTACCCTTTTTGTCTGGGACAAGATGGGACGGTTTGCTTCGTAGTGCACGACAAGCCCATGCGGCAAAACCATCCGAATCTTTTCAGGTAAAGGTTCAAAGGCCGATCCGTCGAATGCAGTTACCAGAGAATCGTAATTTCCCGGGCGGGCTTGCATTTTCGATTCCTTGAACTGGAAAGCGTAGCGAACCAACATTGACGAAAATGCAACGCCGATGGCAATGCCGATGCCGATGGCAATTCTTCTTTCTTTTTTCGTTATGGTCATGCGATTTTCGGTAATCAGTGCTTGAGAAGGGTAGGTTGAATGCGATAGGGATAATCAATGCTCATCACAAGCGTAGAAATTCGGGTCAGGTATCAGGAGACTGATCAGATGGGAGTGGTTTACCATGGCAATTATTTCACTTGGTTTGAGGTGGCGAGAGTCCATCTTTTGGACCGAATCGGATGTCCTTATGCGGATCTTGAAAGAAAAGGCTTTCTGCTCCCGGTTTTGGACTGCGAGGCCAAGTTTCATTCACCTGCTTTTTTTGACGACCGTTTGACCGTGGAAGCCTGTTTGCGAGATCCTCCCGTTGCCCGCATATCAGCGACCTACCGGGTGCTGAGGGACAAAAAGCTTCTTGCGGAGGGCAAGACCACTCACGCCTTTGTTTCAAAAGAGGGTAAGTTGGTGCGTCCGCCTGAATCTTTTTTGAGAGGAATTGAGGCATTCGTGTCCGAGGAAAACGACTTTCAGTCGTCCTAAGCCCTTCAGTGAGCTTGTTCCAGGTAATACTCAATGACCAACTGGGCGACTTGCTCAATCGATCGATTTTCAGTGGACAGAACCTTGTGGGCAGAGAGATATCGGCTTTCCCTTTCAGCGAGAATCCGTTTGATTTCAGCAAGTGGAGATTCCACTTGCAGCAAAGGTCGATTGGAGTCCGACCGAGTTCTGGTTAGAATGGTTTCCGGGTTCGCCCAAAGGCAAATGACCAATCCCATCGTCTTAATCCGTTCGAGCATGCCTGCAGCTATGCAGAGTCCGCCTCCGCAAGAAACCAAGTTTCCATCTGGATCGTGGCCTTCCTTGACGAACGATTCTTCCAACTTTCGAAACTTATTCTCTCCGAAACGAGTGAAAATTTCTTGGACCGAAATTCCCGTTTGAGTCTCGATCACATGATCCGAATCCAAATAAGACAGACCCAGTTTTTCCGATGCGATTCGTCCAACCGCGCTTTTCCCTGTCCCCATCATTCCAATCAGGTAAAGGTTTCGCTTGTTTTTGAGTGGTTGTTCTTTCATCCGATCCTGAGAATGTTCCATGATCTTAAGTGCTTGCGAACGAATGCTATAATTGGGATAATGACAAGATGAATAATGATTCGGTCGTAGTCTCAGTAAAGGGAGTTATGCCAACTTCCAACGGTTGTGCGATTTTTTTGGGTAATGATGACAAGACTTTCGTCATCTACGTTGATCCGGCCATCGGAAATGCGATTAACATGACCATCAATCAGGTAAAGAAGGAGCGTCCTCTGACGCATGATTTGATTGGGTTGATCCTCAAGGGATTGGAAACCAAGATCGAGAGAGTCCTTATCAACGATGTGGATGAGGGTACTTTTTTTGCTCGGATCATCCTTCAGATGGAAAATGAACTTGGTAAGAAAATTATAGAATTGGATGCAAGACCAAGCGATTCCATTGTTTTGGCCTTGCAAATGAAGCAAGAGATTCACGTTTCCAGAAAAGTTCTTGAAAACGTCGAGGATATGACTGAAATTCTGGAACGGATTCTCCGTAAGCAGGATTAGGCAAGCTGAAAGCGGCTTTTTCCACATCGGTCGAATCTACGGATTCATTTTCAATCTTATCGAAACAAAACCGTCCGATCGCTCTTCCCACCGCCTTGGCTCCGATGCAGGACGTTACCGGGCTTCCCTTCATGAAAATCATTGCCCGGCGAGGAGCTCCTGATTTGTTTTTTACCGAATTCTTCAGAGTGCATGCGAATTCGCGCCTGGATGATGCGATCTTGAGTTCGATCACTGAAAACCCTTCCGGCAAACCTGTTTTCGCTCAGATGATTGGAGAGAATTTGGATGATTTGGTTCGAACCGCAAAAGATCTTCAGAAGTATTCCATTGCCGGGGTGGATCTAAACTTGGGTTGTCCCGCGCCACGAGTTTATCGTAAGAACGTTGGTGGGGGATTGCTGCGGGAACCTCTTCGGGTTGATGAAATACTCAAAGCCCTAAGGGAGAGCGTAGAAGGCCCGTTAACCGTAAAAATGAGATTCGGATTCGAGGATGATCGTCATTTTCGAACCTTGTTGGAGATTTTGGATAAGCGGAAGGTGGATTTAGTGAGCGTTCATGCCCGAACCGTGTTGGGGGGCTATCGTTCTTCACCCGATTACGAATACGTCAGGCAAGCCGCAAATTATCTCAGATGTCCGGTCTTCCTGAACGGAGACGTGCAAACCTACGCCGACGCCAAGAGGTTGCGTGAGCGGACCGAGGCGAGTGGTGTGATGATTGGAAGAGCGGCAATTCGCAATCCTTGGATCTTCAGGCAAATTAGGGATCATTCCGAGAATCGCGAGGTTTTCTTCCCCCAGTTGAATGATGTCTTTGACTATATTATGGAATTATTCGAAGCCCTTGCTTCGCCTATTTCAGATGACAGGAAAACAGTGGGTCGCATGAAGAAATTTCTTAATTTCATAGGCTTGTCGGTCGATCCGCAGGGAGGCTTTCTGCACGCTATGAGAAGAACCCGCACATCATCCGAACTTTTTGCCGTTATGGAACGATTTCTAAAAGTAAACCCTCAACAACCCTTTGCTCTCAAACCTTACTCTGGTTTGATCGCTCGTCCCGGTTGCGAGAGCTAGGCTCATGCTGAACCATTCTCTCAGGATCTCTTTCACTTTGTGGATAAAGGAATGGTGGGGGGCTCTGCTTGCGGGTGTTTCGACTTATGGATTGCTCATTCTGGCGCAACCTCCTCGGCAAGTTCCCGAAGCGGCCTACTTCTTCCTCTTGCCAACTTTGATTTGGTTTTCTCGCAAACCCGAACTGAAAAAGGTCATCTGGACTTACCTGCTTTGCGGATGGCTCTATCATATCCTATTGGTCGGGTGGATGCGTCACGTGACGCTCGGGGGAATGTTGATGGCCACTTTTCTTATGTCTTGCTATCACATGCCATGGTTTCTCATTGCGAGGACTTGGGTACCTGCCGCAATTGGGCTTTCCTTTCCTCGTCGAGTCCTTTTCATTTTGGGGCTTTCGTCTTGCTGGGTCATCATCGAGTGGATGCGATGTCAATTCACGCTAGGTTTTCCATGGTGCCCCTTGTCGGTCACGCAATGGGAACGGCCGGCGATTCTTCAGACCGTCCCCTATGTCGGAGCATGGGGCGTTTCCTTCTTTCTTTTGGTTTTCAATATTTGTCTCGCGTCCTATCTTCATCACCTTTTGGTCAGACGGCGTCAGAATGAAGGTTTTTCGCTCTCCTCCTTCTGCCCTGATTTTTATTTTGGACTTATCGTCTTCATTCTAATGCTCCAGCCTTTTTTTGGAAATCAAAGGCAGGGATCGACCTATGAAGAGACAAAGGTTCTCAAGGTCGGTGTATGTCAGCCCTATTTGAGTGAAAAATGGGATGGCAACCGAGTTCTTGAGAACAAAGAGACACTGATTCGCCAAACTAAATTCCTCGCCTTGCTTGATCCGGATTTGATCGTTTGGCCGGAGGCCTCCACGCCCTATGCCGTAAACTTGGACCGAAAATGGGTAGAGGATTTGGCCAAGGAGGCGAACTGCACCTTGATGATCGGAGCCGTGGTCAAGGAAGGAGAATTTTCCTACAATACGGTTTCACAAGTTACGCTAGAAGGAGGGCTCAACCCAGAAAGGTACGACAAGCAAGTTCTCGTACCTTTTGGCGAATACGTTCCTTATCCCTTTAAGTGGATGCCAGGTTTGAGTAAATTGGTCGGCCCAATCGGCAATTTCAGTTCCGGTGATCGTTCTCACGTCTTCTCGGTCACGTCCAAGGTTTTGGATCAGTCGGTTCGGATCGGTCCGCTCATTTGCTATGAGGATATTTTCCCTTCTCTCAGTAGGCTTGCCGTCGGTCAAGACGTCGATTTGCTTTTTGTTTCCACGAACGATGCATGGTTTAAGCATGAGGGATGCGCCGAGCAGCATGCCGCGCACTCTGTTCTTCGCGCCTTGGAGGTGGGGAGGCCGTTCCTGCGATGCGGCAATGCCGGTTGGTCCGGTTGGATAGACGAAAGAGGGGGGATTAGGGAAGTGCTTAAAAACGATGAGGGAAGCATTTACTTTGAGGGAGCCATGGTCATGGAGATTTACCTAACGGGGAAAGCGAATACTCTATATTCAAACTACGGAGATTATTTTGTGGTCGCTTGCCTCTTGCTTTTTATTCTTTCGACGGTGGTGAAGCGCAAAAGGATTGATTTACGTTGTGACTGAGCCTAAGAGCATAATCGCAACCATCTCCAAACTCGCAAAACTATAAGCAAAAATGGATACGGACTCCATAGACTACGATCACATCATCAATCAGATTCAGAGGAATTTGCCGACCTTGCCTACGATCGTTAACGAGTTGACGAACA
>NZLE01000030.1 GCA_002692605.1 Opitutia bacterium | reverse complement strand
GAATCCACGACCACTCCGCCAATGCCATTGCCGTGACCGCCCAACCACTTGGTCAGGGAATGAATCACAATGGATGCTCCGTGCTGAATCGGTTGGGTTAGGTAGGGAGTCGAAAAAGTACTGTCAACGATCAGGGGAATACCGTGATCATCGGCTATTTTGGCAATTGCCTCCAGGTCGGCGACGTCCAGACCCGGATTGCTTACGGTTTCGCAAAACAATGCCTTGGTCTTGTCCGTTATGGCGGCCGCGTAGTTGGCCGGATCATTCGGATCCACGAAATTCACCTTGATCCCGAATTTGGGGAGAATATCATTGAATTGGGTGTAGGTCCCTCCGTACAGGTTGTTCGCGGATACGATTTCATCCCCTTCCTGGGCGATGTTGATAATGGAGTAGAAAACCCCGCTCGTCCCGGATGCGAGCCCCAAGGCGGCGGCTCCGCCGTCCAAGGCAGTCACGCGCTGCTCGAGAACGTCGGTGGTCGGATTCATCAGGCGTGTGTAAATGTTTCCAAGCTCTCGCAAGCCAAACAAGTTGGCCGCATGCTCGGTATCGTTGAAAACGTATGAACTCGTCTTATAGACAGGAACGGCGCATGAATTCGTGGTCGATTCGGGCTGGTAACCCGCGTGAAGGCATTGGGTTTCTAATTTCATTGTTTATGAAGATCTTGGGGTTAGGTTAAAAGTTGGGAGATCAATACTTAATAATTTGCGGATAAAATCAATCCAATATCTTATCGCCTCCCTATCGGGCAATTACGATCCATGTCATAAAACTTATGGATCGATTTGTCGGGGACTCATAAGATAGGCGATCAAATCCCGCCTTTCCCGTTCGGATAAGTCATCCAAAAGACCCACGGGCATGATGGAGTTGGGTAACGCATCCCTTGACTGCATCATGGACTTGCTGATCACGCTTTCCGATCCCGGCATACGGAGAACGACGGAATTCCTATCCTGACCGACGATCATTCCACTGAGCACACGACCGTCCTTCGTTTCAATGACGTGCATTCGATAATCCGTCGAAACCGCGCCATTCGGATCAACGACGTTTTGCAGAAGATAATCGAGGTTCGACCGACCCGATCCGGTTAGATCGGGACCCAGTTTTCCTCCCTTCCCATAAAGCGCGTGACAACTCGAACACCTCTTCTCGTAAAGGATGCGCCCCTTGAACAAGTCCGCTTTTGCCAAATGGGAAGGAGTCAATTCTCGCCTTAATTCTTCCATTCTCCTTTTCAATTCATCGGGTGAACGTCTTAGTACGCCCCAAACTTTTTCCAACCTTGCGCTTAACTCCTCGCTCTCGAGGGACTGAATTTGCATGGCATGATAGGGAGTGATGACCGACTTGGAAATTCCGCCCCGCTCAATTGCCCGTAGCAAGGAACCCGCCCAACTTGCGCGTCCGCAAACCAGTTCAACCACCTCACTTTGTTCCTCAATCGTAAAGTCGGCCAGTCGCTCGGTCAGTTTCTCCCCAATCTCACGGTCGGCGAATCGGGCCAATCCGCGCGCCGCCCAGATCCGCATCTCCGGATCTTCAAGCATATCCAAGCATAAGGATTGAAAATTTGGGGAATCCGATTGGATCAGATTTTCCATAACTTCCCGGCGTGAGGAAAGGGATGCTTGAGGGTTCATAGCCAGTTTTTCCATTCGTTCAGCCGCTTCCGCATCTCCAAAGAAGACGCTCAATCTCAAGACTTTCGGATTTCCTTTCAGGAGGGAACGGACTTGATCCCATTGGACTGGCCGAGCGAACTCCTTCATGCCCCGCACCGCACGCTCCATGCCGGAAAGCAAGGGTTCGGACTTCTCCTTACTTTCGGAAAGCAGATCAAACAAGTCGTCGAAGGAAGAAGGGTTTTCCTCGGACCGTTCGGTTGTAGCTCGGCTGATCCATGACAGCAAACTGGGCCAAACCGTCGCCCGGGCCACTTCAAGCAGTCCAAGCGGGTCTTCCTCGACCATCGGGGTGAGACCATACCAGACAAGCATGGGCAGGTTGTGATCGGCGGCATCCTCTGCCCGCCCGGCCAAGGCTTTCCCCAAATTCCTTCGGGAAAGAATCGGCAATCGTTGCAAACTTGAAGCAAGAGTGAGCCGGACCAGAGCCGAATCATCCCCCGCAGCCAAACTCACGAGCTTTTTTTCGAGATTTGGGTTCGCTTTGGGCAGGGCTTTTTCCCGAGGTCCGAAAAGCGTATCGATGGGTTGCTTATCCAGAAGCAGACGGATCGCCCAAGCGCGAAGGTGATCATTCGGGTCCTGCAGATACCTTTCGGGTTTCAAGTTCTGCAGCGCATGCAAACCCCACATGGCCCGCAAACGGACTACCGCCTTTTCGCTCTCGTCCTTGAGGATTCTTTCGCAGACTCGAGAGATCACTTCGGAATCGATTGGTTTTCCCTCGTACAGGAGACGCAACCATTGACGGAAGAACCAGGCATTCGGATGTCGCAGAAGACATTCGGAATCAAGGGAAGTGGTCTGCAAAGACGATAAATCGGCAACCGGGTTCTGACCGTGAAAGAATTTGTAAATTCTTCCACTCGTACGATGCACGCCGGTATGGTCATGGCACTCGCCGGTATCGCTCCAATCCAAGCCATAAATCGCTCCGTCGGGCCCCACGCTGACCTCCATTCCCCTGAACCACTCGTTGGAGTTCCGAAACGCATCCGGTTCATGTCGGCCGACGTATCCGCTCCCCATCCTCTGCAAGCGTTCGCGATTCATTCTTCGGCCATGCTGGTTCCAGGTCAGGAGGCGATTCCTCCACTCCTTGGGGAAATGATCCGCCTGATAGATGGCCATCCCAACGTGGGCGTGCCCCCCCCCGAAGTCATTGGCCGCTCCATTGCGAGATTTGTGCCAAGCCAAGTTGGTGTCGTAATGAAAATGATCCGCATGCTGCGGCATGCGCTCATAAACCAAGGGATTTTGAGAAGCTCCGCTTCCCGACTCCCGGTAATGAGCTCCGGGAATCATGTGCCACAGGTGTCCGATTACGGTGTTTATGAAAAAGAGTTCACCATGCTCATCCCAGTCGTGGCCCCATGGGTTGACCGTTCCATGGGCCAGCACCTCGACTTCACCATCCTTGGGATGATAGCGCCAAATTCCCCCATCAATGGGAATTCGGAGATCATCGGGAGTACCCGGCGCTCCCAATTTGCCGGGGCAGGAATGACCGCATCTCCCATAAAGCCATCCATCGGGGCCCCACCGCAAACCGTTGGCGAAATTGTGATAGTTTCCTCGTGCAACGTCGAAACCATCCAACATGACCTGCGGTTCTCCGTCAGGTATGAGATCACCATTGCGGTCCGGAATGAAAAGCAAGCGAGGCGGACACATCAACCACACTCCACCCATCCCGACCTCCACGCTGGTCAGCATTTGCACCTCGTCGGTGAACACCTTACGGAACTCCGCCACACCATCCCCATCCTCGTCGGCCAAGACGATGACCCGATCCCTCAGGCTTAAGTCAAAACGGATCTTTCGGCTGCCGTAGGTGTAATTTTCCGCAACCCACATGCGGCCTTTCTCATCCCAAGCCATGGCAATGGGATTTTGGACCTTGGGCTCTCCGGACCAGACGGAGACTCCATAATCATCCGGCAAACGAAATTTGCCGGCGCTCTCCTCCAGGGAAGGCGGGCCCCCATCCGTGGTGGACTCGGTGTTCGGCAAGGAAGGAAATTCAGCTCCCAGGCCAGGTATGGCAAGAGCAAGGACCGCAAGTCTTGGAATCAAATGCACCTGTCTTTCGTAACACGTCCGGGGGGCTTCGAGAAAGTTTAATTTTCATGGTTCTTCCGAGTTGATCAACTCCTCGAAATGGTTCTTTTTGGATGAATGCCCCATTACAAAATCCTCCTCCTCGCATCATGCTCTTCGCTGCTTTTTTTTTCCGCAGCGGAAGCTCAGGAGCAAAAGAAACCCATCCGGGTGAATCCCCTTTCGCCCATTGAGGAAGTTGCGGGATTGCCCAACGTTCTGATCATCGGGGATTCGATTTCGATCGGATACACCCTTCCGACTCGGGCCTTGCTCGCCGGCAAAGTCAATCTTCACAGGATTCCGACCAACGGCGGCCCCACCACCAAGGGAATTGCCGAGATCGAAAACTGGTTGGGCGACCGTAAGTGGGACTTGATTCATTTCAATTGGGGACTTCACGATCTTAAGTTCATGGGCAAGGATGGAACCAATTTGGTGCCGAAGGAAAAGGGTGGAGTCGTGCAGGTCGAACTCGTTGAATATGAAAGCAATTTGGACAAACTGGTCGCCCGCATGAAAAAATCAGCGAAACGGTTGGTCTGGCGGAACACAACACCCATTCCCCCCGGTTCCAAGGCGCGCTATGTGGGAGATTCCGTGAAATATAACCAAGCCGCCGCGAGGGTCATGAAAACGCACGGAGTCCCCACGCTCGATCTCTTTGGCCCAAGCAAAAAGAACATGAAGGGTTGGATGCGGGAGGCGAACGTCCATTACTTCTCTCATGGTTCGCAAGCCTTGGCGGAAATCGTAGCCAAGGACATCCTCGGACGACTGAAGATCTAGTTTCTCTCCCTTGCCGCTCGGACCGCCGCCCAAGCGTCAATCAATCCGGCGCCAAATTTCTCATCCCTGCCGGGAGGGCCGAGATCCCTAGCCGTCTCCGAGATGATTTGACCAACCTCCCAAGGATTGATGGTTGGGTTGGCCGAAAGGACCAGGGCGGCCACGCCGGCAGCATGAGGACCGGAAAAGGAATTTCCCGCAGGGCCCATCACCAGAGAAGCCTCGGGAGCCCGGCTGATTTCTTCCCAGCCCGAACGAATCCTGTGCGAACCGGTTACGTTCCAGACGGGATAGCCCGTTGGAAATGCGCAAAGATCGGGCTTGGAGAGAGGATCGGCTTGCGGATGATCCGAAAAGAAGCGAACTCCCTCCCAAAAACAGGGNCCTTCGCTGCTGAAAGGCAGCAGTTTCCGTNCCCTGTCCACTCCTGAAACCGCGAGAACGCAGGGGATGTCCTTGGGGAGACCGATTTGCTTGCCCTTCGGGAGGGCCCGTCGGGACTGGGGGCCGTAGTTACCCGCCCCGCCCACCGCAAGGACACCTCCAAGAGAAAGGTGCTCGAAGGCATTGCGAAAAAGACCTCGGGTTTGACCGAGATCCCGCCCCACCGCCATATAGCTCATCGATACCACCTCNGCGCCTTGAAGCAGAAGATATTCCAGACAGCGCAAATCAAAGCCTCCCTTAAGGAGNAGGAGACGGCATTCGGGGGCAATCCCGGTCTGCCAACCAGACGAAGAGACTCGTCCCGCAATGATCCCCGAACAGGAACTACCATGTGAGGTGGTTTTTGAGTCATCCAGCACGTATCCGGTGTTGGACCTGAAATCATATCCGAAAAGATCATCGATCAACCCGTTTCCGTCATCATCNTTTCCATTTAACTCTTCCGCAGGGTTTTTAGCCAAGGCNCGAACCAGGGACGGCGTGGGCAGGATGCCCGAGTCGATGACTGCCACGGTGACTCCAAGNCCGGTTGCATTTTCATCTTTCCATGCTCGGTCCGCTCCGATCTCGCTTACGTTCCAGGGAATACCCTCTCTTTTATCGGGCAACGGAGCGGGTTCGTTCCATANTCGNAGGACTTTCCCGAGCCTATTGANTTTTCGCNCGGACATAGGNAGGGATGNGTCTGAATCGAAGGCAAAACGATCGAAATAAACGTAGGAAATCTCTTTTTCACGGGCAAGGCTCTCAATGGTGGGAAGCCTTGCCCGGCAAGCAAATCCATTGACGATCCAAAATTTACGAAGCCCNCGAAGCTGACCCTTTCCATTCATTTCATCGATCTTGTCCCTCAATTTCGCGAAAGAGTCTTGGGCTTTTTTCCTGAGAAGCGAAAGGACCTCCTCCCGGTTTTGAGAACGAGGTTTTGGGGAACGAAACTCGGAAATCCTTTCATAATCTCCGGCCTTCAGAACCAACTGGTCCTCCATTCGAACGAAAATGGGCAACCAATCGTTTCCCTTCTCATAAAGGATCGGATCGACCTTGCCCAGGTAGTTTTGACCGGAAAGGGAGGTTCCGACGATAAGAACGGTTAAGCGAAGGAATTTCACCTCAATGGAAAAGACTGTTTTCCTTCAGCAGAAAGGAAGAAGCTTAATCGAAAAGCCGGAGAGATCCGCAACTTGAGAAANGCAAGGGACTTTTCTGATCNCAAACGAAAAACGNGGCTGATCAGGATCTCAAACCGGCAAGAGCCGCTTGCTTCACGACGTTTTCGACCGTCATGCCCAATTCGCTCATCACCGTTGCTCCGGGGGCCGAAAAACCAAAGCGGTCGATGCCTACGACCACTCCGTCCAGGCCAACGTATTTTCGCCAAACGTCGGAAACGCCCGCTTCCACCGCCAAACGATTTCTGCATGCGCTGGGCAAAACGGATTCCTTGTATTCATCATCCTGGCGGTCGAACCTTTCCATACAGGGCACNGATATCACTCGGACGGTGGGTCCGAGTTGATCGGCCGCTTCCATGGCAAGGGAAAGTTCACTCCCCGAAGCCAGGATGATCAACTCCAATTCACCTTGTTCCCGCCGAGCCACGTAAGCGCCTTTGAGAGTTCCGTTCCGCCGGTCCGCAACTGGTATCATGGACAGATTGGAAAGGTTCTGCCGGGTCAGAATAAGACCGGTCGGACCATCGGTGCGTTGCAAGGCGGCCACGAAAGCGCCGGCCGTTTCCTCCGGATCGGCAGGACGAATGACGTCAAGGTTGGGGATTACCCTCAACCCGCTGGTCGTCTCGACCGGTTGGTGAGTGGGACCATCCTCCCCGACCGCCACCGAGTCGTGGGTCCAGATGTGAAAAATCGGCAGNTTGGTAAGAGCCGACAAGCGAACCGATCCTCGCATGTAGTCCGCGAAGACNGCAAAGGTCGCTCCCGAGGGACGGAAGATTCCGTAATACCCGATCCCGTTGACGATCGCGCCCATTGCGTGCTCACGGATGCCAAAGAGAAGATTGCGTCCGGAATGGTTTTCCTTCGTGAAGTCACCCACCTCCTTGAGGTAGTTCTTGGTCGAGCCATGCAGATCAGCNGAACCACTGACCAGCAATGGCATGGCTTTCGCCAAGTCATTGATGACTTGCCCACCGGCCGCGCGNGTCGCCACCTTGGCATCCTCNGGAAAGACCTGCACGCGGTCCATCAGATCGGCGGGAACCTCCCGCTTCAGTCCCGAATCAAGCAAGGCGGCTTTTTCCGGATTGGCNGCGCGCCAAGCCTGAAAAGTCTCATTCCATCTCTTGCGGTTTTCGACCTGTTCCGCAGTGCGTTGCTGGAAAAAGCCTCGAACTTCATCGGAAACGTAAAAGNGTTCCTCGGGCAACCCCAGTCCCAAGCGGGCGGATTCGGCGAACTTGGCTCCGCCCTCTCCGTGACCACCGGCCGTTCCCGCAACCTCCGGTATTCCCTTTGCAATGAGCGTCTTGAATTCGATGAAGGTAGGCTTGCCCTTGTTGGCCCGTGCCTGAGCGAGAGCATGGCCAATTTCCTCCATATCGTGACCGCCTTCAACCCGAATGCAGTGATAACCGTACGCGGTGAAGCGATCGATCACGCTCTCACTTTGGCTTGCATTGGCCATGGCGTCCAAAGTGACGTCATTGGAATCGTAAAGAATGGTCAAGTTATCCAAGGCGAGATGCCCGGCGAGGGAAGCGGCTTCGGCGGCAACGCCCTCCTGTAGGCAACCATCCCCGGCAAGCGCGACCACTTGGTGATCGAAGATCGTATGCTCGGGGGTGTTGAAGTGAGCGGCCGCCATTTTTCCGGCTATCGCCATGCCCACCGCATTCCCAACCCCCTGCCCCAAGGGACCGGTGGTGCATTCGACTCCGGGAGTTTCCTCAAACTCGGGGTGACCGGGCGTCTTGCTGTGCAGTTGCCTAAAATTCTTCAGTTCATCGAGGGAAAGATCGAAGCCGGCCAAATGCAGCCACCCGTAGAGGAACATGCTCCCATGACCGGCGGACAGTACGAAACGGTCCCGGTTAAGCCAGTTCGCATCGGTAGGGTCTATCTGCAGATCCTGTCCGAAAAGCGCGGCGCCGATTTCCGCCGCTCCGAGAGGAAGCCCCAAATGTCCGGAACTGCATGCGTGAATTGCGTCAATGGCCAAGCCTCTCGCCTGGTCGGCGGCTTGCTGAAGAATGTGTTGGTTTTGCATAGTTAGGTGTAAAAGGTTTGAGTCGATGGGGATTGAGCGGAACCCGAGGCGAGTTGTGACCTAAGGTTCGAAAGGGAGGAAAATGGTCAATCTTGGTAAATCACGTCGTTCGGGCTCAGTTCAACCAAATTCTCTCCGGGGTTCACTTCGACCTCCTTGGACCAAATGGTCACGACGTTGGTATCGGGGTCCTTGTCTATTCCGATCAGGTAGTATTTGTCGTCGGGCGGCAAATTTTCCAAGGCGGCATGACCAAACGGATCCGTCAATGCCTTGCCCACCTTTGCCTGAAGAAGGATAGACTTTACGCTGAGCGCGACTTCGGGATTCGAATGACGATTTTTTTCCGCTTGGGCCCAAAGTTCCGCAACCGATTGAACTTCGTCGGCAATCGCCGATTCCGAACTCAAGCCCTTGAGCAAATCGTTGAGGTTTTGGGTGGTTAGATAAAACTGGGATGCCTGAGCGGGAATGAGTTTGCCGTTTCCCGATGGCTTGGATGCCCGAAGTTTCAAAACTCCCTCGGACGCGTCGAAAGTGGCGGGGAACTCCGGCGGAGTGAGCGAATCCAGATCAGGACTCGCAGATGAAAAAGAGCTTGGCGGTTCCTCTCTCTGGGAAAGGGGAGGCGTCGGAAGACGATTTCGGTCCCTCCAAAGACCCTTGAGCGGACTGTCCCGGTACTCGCCTCTTTGAATGCGATCAATGATTTCCCCGTGATCGAAGGAGTCGTCCGATGACTTGCCCGCTCGTAAAAAGGCTTGCAACTGATCATCCGACGGCAGGGACAAGGAGTTCCTGTTTCCCAGAAGCAAACGATCCTCAAAATCCTTGGATTCGAATGCCATATCCTGATGGGCGCTCTTGTTTTTTCGAGCATACCTCGAATAGGGATTGGACGAGGTGGGCGTAACGGGCTTTTTGACGTGAAGGAGATGCAAACTGGGGTTTTTCAACAAATCCTTGAGAGTGATCATTTCAGGATCTCCCCGGTCCATCCACTCAAAAACCGAGACGACTCTCGGATAAAGCAAAGGGAGGGAGTTTTTTTCGCGAGCGACCTTTGCAATCATAGCACCATCCAAATCGTCCATCCGCAAGGGTTGCGACAAAAGGGGTTGTCCGAACCAATCGCTTGGGAAATTCAACCCACAGGCAAGGGGAGCCGAAACAAGATACAATCCTAGACAACGGATCAAATAACTAAGGGCATTCCGCATGGTGAATGCTAGTCAAACTAGAAAACTCCTCGTCCTATGGCAAAGTTTTTCTTCTTGATTAGAAAACTAATTAAATATTTTTTTGTTTGCTTGCACAAACTTTCCCCTTCGCATCGCATGAAAGCTTTGAATCACCTTAGCCCGATGCGCAACCTCTTCCTTTAAAACCCATATTCCACTTATGACTGACAACTCATCCTCAGAAATCATGATTGAGACGGAAGGTCTCAGCAAATATTACGGTAAGTTCGTAGCCGTCGAAAATCTCTCCTTTTCCATAAGGAAGGGAGAAGTCGTGGCTTTCCTCGGACCGAACGGAGCAGGAAAAAGCACCACCATGAAAATGCTCACGGGCTACCTCGCTCCCTCCGCAGGCACCGCCAAAGTGTGTGGCATGGAAGTCGCCGCCAACCGCGATGC
Source organism: Opitutia bacterium (assembly GCA_002692605.1). GTDB lineage: Bacteria > Verrucomicrobiota > Verrucomicrobiia > Opitutales > Seribacteraceae > Seribacter. The sequence goes on along the minus strand of NZLE01000030.1, from coordinate 12,599 downwards.
AGTGGCCAACCGGATCGGATACCTTCCCGAAAACGGTCCGCTTTATGAGGAAATGACTCCGCTCGGCCTTCTCCATTTCTTTGGAGACGCCCGGGGCATGTCCGCCTCCCTGAAAAACGAAAGGATCGAAAAGGTCGTCGAGCAATGCGCGCTGCAAACCGTCCTCAACAAAGCCATCGGCAAATTGTCCAGAGGGTTTCGCCAGCGCGTGGGGATGGCCAACGTTCTGTTGCACGAACCGGACGTTTTGATCATGGACGAACCCACGGCCGGTCTCGATCCGAATCAGGTTCTGGAAGTCCGCAAGACCATCAAGGGCTTGGGCAAGACCATCCTGCTCTCAACCCATATTCTCCAGGAAGTTCCTCAAGTGGCGGACCGCATCATACTGATTAACCAAGGACGCCTGATCTTTGAGGGCACTCCCGAAGAACTTCAGAGCGAATCCTCCTTGGACGGTTGGTTCAACCGACAAACCATGGACGCCGCCTGAAGCCGGACCTCAACCAACCATCATTTTCCTCTTACAAATCCGACATGAACACAAAAGCAGTTAAAGCCGTTTTCAAACGCAACCTGGCCGCCTATTTCGGAAGTCCCAGTGGGTACGTATTCATTTGCGCCTTTCTTCTCGCAAGTGGTTTGGCCGCCTTCTGGCCCCAGGAATTCTTCGATTCCAATCTCGCCAACCTCGATCAACTGAATAAGTTTCTGCCCCACATTCTCTTGGGATTCATTCCGGCCATCACCATGAGCATTTGGGCGGACGAACGCCGTCAGGGAACCGACGAATTGCTTCTTACCCTGCCCGGCAGTGACTTTGATGTAGTGATAGGCAAATACCTCGGAGCCGTGGCTATCTTCTCGGCTTCCCTGCTCTTCTCCCTGATCGCCAATTTCTTCGTTCTTCTGCAATTGGGTAGCCCGGACGCCGGTCTTCTGATCTCGACCTACTTTGGTTATTTCTTCGTTGGTTTGAGCATGATTGCTATCGGCATGGTGGCTTCCTTCCTCACTTCGAACCTCACCGTGGCCTTCGTTCTCGGGGTTGCCTACAACTCCCCCTTCGCCCTGCTCGCCAATTCGGAATGGGGCGTGGCCTACAACTTTTTGGATTTCAGCAGGGGAATCATCAGTATCTCGGGCATCGCCTTCTTCCTCGGTTTGGCGATTGCCATGCTTTACCTTTGTTCGATTCTGATTGGGCGACGCCATTGGGCCGGCAGCCCCGAAGGAACGAACAAAATGATCCATTTCTCCGTTCGTGTTATCGCCTGTCTGGCCATGGCATTCTCCATCACCCAAGTCTTTCGGAACAATGACTTCATTCGCATAGACGCCACTGCCGAGCAACTCAGCAGCCTATCCGACGGCTCCATCGCCCTCTTGGAGGAAGTGAACCAACCGGTGGAGATCGATGCCTTCGTTTCTCCCGCGGAAGCGATGCCCGAGCAGTACGTGCAAACCCGCATCAACCTGCTCACCGCTCTTCGCGAAATCGACCGGGAAAGCAGAAACGTAACCGTAAGCATCAACGTCATCACGCCGGAGGACAACGCCTCCTCCACCGCGGAAAAATACGGAGTGGTCAACCAAAACGGGGTCAACCCTCCCCTCTTCGTCCAGGAGGAAGGTCGCTTCATGCCCTGGCAAAAGGATTTGTATCTTGGTCTGGTGTTCAAAGGAAACGGCGGGCAACAAACCATCCCATTCGTTTACAAGGGATTGCCCGTGGAATACGAAATCATGCGAACCCTCAGCTCGGTCAGCGGACCGAAGTCCAAAAAGAAACTCGGCGTATTCGCCACCGATGCTCCCATGTTGGGAACCGCGGGAATGGGAATCATGGGTTTCAACATGGGTGGGGGAACTCCCGCTTGGGAAGTGATCAACGAATTGCGCAAACAGTACGACGTTCAGGAAGTGACCGGAGGAAGCATCGTTCAAGGCGATTACGATGCCCTGATGGTGGTGCAACCTTCCACTTTGGACAACGCCAAGCTTGACGAACTCATTGCCGCCATCAAAGCGGGCATTCCAACCGCCATTTTCGAGGATCCCCTTCCCCTGATTCAGGGTGGAATCACGGGCACTTACGAACCCAGGCGGAACAACCAGCAGGGCGGCGGGCCCGGACAACCTCCTCCCCCGGCTCCCGAAAAAGGCGATTTGCAAAAGCTTTGGGATCTTCTCGGCGTGCACTTCAACGTCAACCCCAAGGAGAGGCTGACTTCGATCCAAAACGAACTGACTGCCCTACGCGCCGAGGCGACCGCGACCCTTGGTCAGGCACGGGGAAGATTTCCCGAAGTCGGGACCTTTTTCGCAAAGCTCAATGACCTGATCAACAAGGCATCCGAATTCGAAGCCCGAATCAACGCCAATGGCTCCATGACGAGCTCCGACTGGGACAGCCTGAAGCTCGATTCCCTCAGGGATGCGTTCAGCGGTCTCGATTACAACCACCCCATCCGAAACTACGCCGAACAGAAACTGATCTCTCCGGTGCAGACTCGACTGGCCGGAACCGGAAAGCGCATTCTTCGCGATTCCTACAATCCCTTCCCCAAAATTCCCCGTTCGGAAAACTTCCCCGACGAATTCGTCTACGTGGGAGGGCCGAATGCCTTCTTTGAGGGACCCGTCACCTCGGAGCTCCAATATTGCCTCTTCACCTGCCCGGGCTCTCTTTACGAAAACCCCAAGTCCACCCTCACCTTCAAACCCCTTCTCAAAACCAGGGGCGGTAATCTTTCGGGCACCACCAGTCTGGACAATTTCTGGACCGGAGGCGTGTTTGGAACCCCGAGAAGATTCAACCCCGACCGCACCCTTTATCGAGGCAATGGAGAATCCGAGGTGATCGCCGCTTCCATCAGCGGTTCCGTTGTCGACGGCAACGGGACCAATGAGCTGAACGTCATCCTCGTTGCGGATGCGGACGTCCTGGCGGATCCCTTCTTCAATATCCGCAGCCGGGGACCCGATTCGGACTTTCCGCTGGATGTGGACAACGTCACCTTTTCCCTCAACCTGATTGACCAGTTGGGCAAGGAAGACCGCCTGCTTGAGATCCGTAACCGCAGACGCCTGCACCGCACCCTCGAAGAGTTCGAAAAGAGTATCGAAGCCGCCCGCGAAGTGGCTTCGCGAACCATTCGGGAAGCCGAGGCATCCATTCAGGGGATCCTGCAAGATGAAAACCGCAAGCTCAACGAAGCCTTGGCCGAAGTGCAAAACAGCCAGGGTTCGATGACTCAGGGTCAGTTCATGCAAGTCCTTCAAACCGAAGCCGCGAAATTGCAAAAGAACTTGGCCAAACGCGAACGCGAACTCCGCCAGGAAACCAATGCGAAGGTCAAGGAAGCGGAGAGGTCCAGAGACCGCGAAATCAGGCAGAAGCAGGAGACCATTCAAAACCTCTCCGTATTTTTGCCCCCCATTCCCCTTTTGCTGATTGCCTTCCTGGTTTACCGAAAGAAACGAACCGCCGAAATTCAAGGCGCCATCGCCTCCCGGGTACGAGACTGAGCCGGACACCTTCCCAAATCATAGCTTTCAATTTTTGATCCCATGAACGAAAACAAAAAGACTCTCCTATTCCTTGCCGTAGCCGCCGTTTGCATCGGCTTGGCCTTATCCACCAACCCCACCCAAAGGGATCCCAGCGACAACACCAACCGCATGGGGCAACCGCTTTTCGAATCCTTCGATCCGCGGGCGGCGACGGGAATCGAAATCGTTGAGATCGACGAGGAGAACCTGGAGGCCAAATCGATTGAAGTGGCTCAAACTCCGCAGGGGTGGTTCATCCGCCGCCCCGGCAAGCCGGACTATCCCGCCAACGCGGACAATCAGGTGAAGGACGTTTCTACCATTCTCTTTGACCTTAGGATCATTGACCAGGCGGCGGAAGGCGCCGGGGAGCACGCCAGATTCGGCGTCGTTGATCCGACCAAGGGGCAACCCGGCGATCCCGGCATCGGAAAAATGATTGCCCTCAAGAACAGTTCCGGATCGAACCTCGCCCAGTTGATCATTGGAAATGAGGTGGAAGGCCTCAGCAGCACGCGTTTCGTTCGCAAACCCGATGAAAATTCGGTCTACCGGGTGGAAATCCAAAACGTCGGTGACGTCTCGACCAAGTTCGTTGACTGGGTGGAGAAGGATTTTCTCGATTTGGACAAGTGGAACGTCAAGCGGGTGACCCTGGACAACTACGAAGTCAATCTGGCTCAGGGACAGCTTAACCGCACGAATCCTCCCTTCGTCCTCGATTACGAGGATTCGGAATGGAAACTCTCGGGCTCCCCCCTCACTGATCTGGAGGAACTGAACAAAGACAAACTGGACGGCATGAAAGACGCCTTTGACGATCTCGAGATCATTGACGTCGAACGCAAACCCGAGATTCTGGTCAACAACCTCAGGCAAGGAAACGAATTCTTCTCGAACCTCAAGGATGCCAAGAACCAAGCGGTCGTACAATCCCTTCAGCAGAAGGGCTTCTACACCGTGGCGGTGCAAAACCCCGAAGGGGAAACCGTACCAAAGGTCGTATCCAACAAGGGGGAAATTCTCGTGGGCATGAAGGACGGCGTGGAATACGTGCTCCGCTTCGGAGACATCTACCGCGGATCCGAAGAGGACGAGAATGCCACGGGAGACAGCCGCTACATTTACGCCTTCGCCCGGGTCAACGAACAACTCCTCGAGCAACCTTCCATGGAGGCGGTGCCCGCCCCTCTGGTCGAGGAAAAGCCAGCCCCCGCAGAGAAGGAAGATGCCCAGGAAGAAGCAAAGCCTGCCGAGGAAGAGGGTAAGAAAGGTCCCGAAGGGGACGAAGGCGAGCAAGCTCCTCCTCCGCCTGCCTCGCCCCCGGGCCCTCCACCCAATTTCACCCCACCATCCCCTCCTCCGGGAATCGCTCCTCCTCCTCCGCCGACCGCGCAGGATTCGGTTGCGGTTGAAGCTCCCACCGGAGACGCCAACGCATCCTCCGCCGGAGAAGAATCCGAGTTTGCCAAAAGAAAAGCCGACCGGGATGCGGAAATCGCCCGCATTCAGGCCGCCAACGCCACCAAACGGCAGGAATTCAAAAATAAGGTTGCCGAAGCCCAGAAGCGCGTCGACGAATTGAATCAGGAATTGGCCGGTTGGTACTACGTCATTTCCAACGAGGTGTACGAAAAGATTCGTTTGGAGAGAAAGGATTTCGTGCAAGCCAAGGAACCCGAAGAGGGAGAGAAACCCGAAGAGGTCAAAGCCTCTCACATTCTCATCTCCTACAAAGGAGCCGACCGGGCCGATGCCCAAGTGACCCGTTCCAAGGAAGAAGCCAAGGAGGAAGCGGAAAGGATTCGCAGGCAAATCGTTGAGGACGGAGAGGATTTCGCCCTTTTGGCCGCCAAGCATTCCGACGGTCCCTCCAAGACCAAAGGCGGGGATTTGGGCAAATTCAAGTTTGAAGCCATGGCCAAACCTTTTTCCGAAGCCGCCTTCGCCCTCGAAGTCGGAGCCGTATCCGAGGTCGTGGAAACCGGATTCGGGTTCCACGTCATCAAGAGAACCGAATAAGCATTTCATTCACCTTCCCAGCCACCGCTTCCCAACTTCGGGAAGCGGTGGCTTTTTTACTTTGTGGAATCCCGACAAATCGGTAGGGTTTATTCATGCCACTTCCCTTCCTAAGGAAAAAGAAGAGTCCGCTTTGGGACCGAATCCATTCGGACGACGCCACCCGCCTCAGGCTTAAGTACGATACCTACTACCATATTTTCCAGGAACAAAAGGGCACTCGGGTGACCAAGGACGGTCAGGAGTTCATCATGCTTTCAAGCAACGATTACCTTGGACTTGCCCGGCATCCCAAGATCAGGGAAGCGGGCATCGAAGCCATGAGGCAATGGGGTTCGGGAACCACCGGAGCCCGTTTGGCCAATGGCGGACGGATCTTTCATCAGCGACTGGAGGAAAAACTCGCCGACTTCGTCGGCAAGGAAGCCTGCCACGTCTTTTCCGCCGGTTACCTCGCCTGCGCCTCCGCGGTCACCGGATTTGCCGAACGCAAGGACCGGATCTTCGCCGACAAGAACCTGCACTCCTCTCTCTGGAGCGGCATTCAACTGAGCGGAGCGACCTGCGAACGCTTCGCCCACAATAACCCCGGCCACCTTCGGGAAATCCTCGAGGACGAGGAGGAGGCAACCGCCAAACTCTTCGTGCTGGAAGGCGTGTACTCCATGGAAGGCCACATCGCCAAACTTCCGGAGTTCGTCGAACTCGCCCAAGCCCACCGGGCCTTTGTGGTCCTGGACGACGCTCATGGATTCGGCGTACTCGGAGAGCAAGGCCGCGGAACCGCCGATCATTTCGGCCTTGCCGATGAAGTCGACGCGCTATGCTCCAGTTTTTCCAAGTCCCTCGCGGGGTCCGGTGGGTTCGTCGCCTCCACCCGGGAGGGGATCGATTACATGCGCAGTCACTCCAAGCAGACCATCTTTTCCGCCGCCCTCTCCCCGGCATCCTGCGCCTGCGCCGAAGCCGCGCTGGAAATTATGCGGGAGGAACCCGAACACCGGGAAAGACTCTTTCGCAACCTCAAGCGCTACCGATCCATCCTTGAGGCTCTGAACCTCGACGTTTGGGAAAGCGAGACCCCGGCGATCCCCATCGTTCTGGGAGAAAAGGAAAAGGTCTATTACTTTTGGAAGGCTCTCCTGGAAAAGGGCGTTTATACGATCATTTCCATCGCTCCCGGGGTTCCTCCCGGCAAGGATTTGATCCGCACCGCCATCTCCGCGGCTCACACCGACGAAGACCTCGACCGCATCGAGGAGGCCATGGCCTACGCCAAATCCAAAATCTGACTCATTTCGTCCCCGATCGGCGCAGCAGAATCCCCACGGCCTCCACAAACTTGCCGAAGTTGACCGACCAAGGGCGGGTGAGCCCGCGGAACAAATAGGTTCGGGCATGGGCAATACGGTCGGAAATCGCCTGTCTTGCGCGAATGCGCCCTCCCCACTTTTCCTGGAGCATCCGGGCATTTTCCTCGTTTTTGAGCTTTCGCCCCTCGCTGGCTCCCTTGACGTGCTCGACCACGCTGTCATGAACCACAAAATGAGCCAAACCCGCTTCAGTCATTCTGAGGCACAGGTCGACGTCCTCGCATCCGTTGAGGTAAGCCTCGTCAAATCCACCCAATTCCAGAAAGACCTCCCTCTTGGCCAGACAACAGGCCGCAGTGACGGCGCTCCACTCCCGGACCTCTCCCTTGAAGGGACGATGCCAAAAGCCCTGCCCGTAATGCCTCGGGTTTCCCTGAGGGGCAAAGACCACCCCCATATGATCGAATCGCCTCGATCCCGCCAGTCTCTGAACGTTCCCGACCATTCCCACCTTTTCCTTCGACTCGAAGACCGCGAGCATCGGAATCAGCCAATCACCGTCAACGAAAACGTCATTGTTCAGAAAGCAGAGGTAGTCTCCCTTGGCTTCCCCGGCGATCCGGTTGATGTTTCGGGCAAAGCCCTGATTCTCCCTGTTGTGAAAGATTCGGTAGGGCTCCCGCAATCCATTCAGGAAGTCGGCGGTCCCGTCCTTGCTTGCGTCATTTACGATCAGGACCTCGTACTCGACTCTTCCCCTCAAGGTCCTCTCCAAACGCTCCAGGCATTTTCGGGTGCAGGCAAGCTCGCCGTAGACCGAGATGAGAATGCTGACTTGGGGAGCGCTCATCCTCCAGCTAACTCGAACGCCTTGCTCAGGCAGGAGGAAAGCCTTTGAGCGGTCCTGGTCGCGTCAAAGGATTCACGGGCATGTTTTTTGGCTCGTTTGCGGATGGATTCGTAGCGTCCGGGATCGGAGGCGAAATCCGCCAGAATTTCAACCCAGGCTCGAGGTCGGCGGGGATTGAGAGAAAAACCCGAAACCTCATCAATGAATGCCTCGGAGGCCCCGGCCTGATCCGAGGCCAGAATCAGGCAACCCGCTTCCATCGCTTCGGGGATGACGTTGGGAATCCCATCCCGGTCCCCTCGTTCGTCCACGATCCCCGTGAAAAGCATGGCGTCGCTGCCCAGACAGAGCTCGCTCACCTCCTCCTCGCTCTTCGATCCCAGAAGCGAAACGTTGTCTCCCAGACCTTTCCGCCGGACTTCCTCCGCAAGCCTGGCTCCCAACCTGCCCGATCCCACGATCGACAGGTGAAAGAAAACGCCCGCCGACTGCAGTTCGCGGGCAATCTCCAGCTGATGAAAGTAACCCTTCTTGGGGACCAGCCTGCCCACACTGATCAGCCGGAGAGGAGACCCATCTCTTCCTACCTCCCAGGAATCGCGTTCGGTCCACCGGTCCAAGCCTCTGCGGATCAGCTTGATTCCGTTCTTTCCCACACCCAATGCCTCCAACCGCTTGGCGGAAGACTGGGAGGAGGTTCGTACCATGGAAGCCTCCCTCAGTTTGAGCGGGAGCATCCAGTCCCCACCCTTGCGGAACAGATCGTAGGCGTGAGCCCCCATCGAATAGGGAATGCCGGTCAACTTGCTCAGCGCATAGGCGGCGGTGGCGGGCATGGTGGCCCAAATGCCGTGAATACCGCGGTAGCCTTCCCTCTGAAAGCGCCTTGCCTCGGTCAGGGCAAACCCCAGACCCAAAAGGGTTTCATTGAAATTTTGCAGGTTCGGGCAGGGCGAGCCCCAGAGAAAGCGCAGCGCCGTGAGAAACTCCCTCGGCTTGATCATCGCCCAGTGGGGAATCCAGAAAAACAGGGTCCACAAACGCCGTTTGGGATACAAATGAATTTGCTTTCCCTCCCAGGTTGGCTTGCCTCCCCAAAGCGAATGAGCCTTGGGGGAAAAACCCAATTTTTCGAGCGCCCGCAGTTCCCGGCGTACGAAAGTCTCGGTCTTTCGGGGAAAGGTGGCGTAGAGGAATGCGACCTTCTCCAACGTTCTTGGGCTTCCTTGGTGAAGGAGAACCGAAATCAGTTATCCGAGACGTATTTGACGAAGCGTGGAACCGTTTCTTCCTTCTTCTCCTCGGTCCCGTTGGTCACGGATTCCCCAGAATCGTGATCCTTGCCGTTCGGAGTGACCACCGGTTTGGCTTCGACGGAAACCTGCCCATCGATCACCGGGTAGTAATCGAAGGCCAACTTGATTTCCTCCGCGGTCGAAGTCTTCTCCTTGTTCACCGTGATTTCTCCCTGGAAACAAGCCAGCGGGTGACGGATCCGGCCAACCTTGACTTTCATCGAAAGCACGTCTCCCGGTTTGCAGATTCTCCGGCACTTCACCCCATCGCAGGAAGTGAAGAAGATGGTGTTCGGATCGACCTTCTCCTTCAGGGCGACGTTCTTTCCTTTGAGCAGGAAAAATACGCACAACTGACCGAGTGCTTCGATCATGATGGAAGCGGGGAAAACCGGATTTTCCTTGAAGTGACCTTCCAAAAAATATTCGTTTCCGGAAATCCGGTAGGAACCCAAGGCCTCGTCCCCGTTGATGCTTACGGATTCGAGAAAGAGGAAGGGTTCGCGGTGAGGCATCAGGGCGGCGATTTCCTCAATCCGGTAGGTTTTGGCCCGTGAAGGGGGTTCCTCGCCCTTGGCCTTGGCGTGCAGGTAGGCCTTGACGTCGCCCACGGTGCGCAAATCCCGGAGTTCCTCATTGTCGATGCTGACCTCGAGGGTCTGTTCGACCAGCATCACAATCTCCAGCATGGTCAGGGAATCCATCCCCAAATCCTCGTACATTCTCAGCATATCGTCGCTGTTGGCGAGGATCTCCCGCTGATCGGGCTCGAGGTGCCGGTCAATGATGCCCATGACGATTTTCTCGACGTAACTCGCGTCCTTGTTCTTGCGAAAGGCAACCGCGGCCTCGAAGGTGCCGGGGGGGCATCGCTTGAGAAGATCCTTGAGATCATCCTCTACGGAAATGTTTGAATCCGGGCTCATGATGAGTGGGTGGTTTTGTTATTTTTCGGTCGTGATCTTGACTTTGATAGGGTAAGGATGACAACCGTTCGGTATATTTGAATCTATAATCATGTCGGAAAACGAGTCATTGAGCAAACCTAAATCGGTCATCCTGACCTGCGCCCAGCCCACGGGCAATCTCACCCTGGGCAACTACCTCGGAGCGGTGCGCAACTGGTCGGAAATGCTCGACCGGCACGAATGCTACTTCGGGATCGTTGATCTGCACGCCATCACCACGCCCTCCGAACCCGCGGTTCTCCGGCAAAACGCCTACCAGTGCGTGGCCCAGTACATTGCCTGCGGTCTTGATCCCGACAAATGCCACCAATTCCTCCAGTCGCACGTCATCGGGCACACCGAACTCGCCTGGGTGCTGACCTGCCTGACCCCCATCGGGGAGCTTCAGCGCATGACCCAGTTCAAGGACAAGGCCGCCAAACTCGGCTTCAAGACCGCCGAGACCGACTCTCCCGACGGCGAGATCAAGTTTTCCCACGAAGGGGCCCGGGCTCAGGCCTCGATCAACGCCGGTCTGCTCTGCTACCCCGTGCTGATGGCCGCGGACATCCTGCTTTACAACGCCGACCTCGTCCCCGTGGGCGAGGACCAGCGCCAGCACCTCGAGCTCTGCCGCGATCTCGCCCAACGCTTCAACCACCAGTACTCCGAAACCTTCGTCATTCCCGAACCCTACGTGCCCAAGACGGGATCCCGCATCATGTCCCTGGCCGACCCCACCCGCAAGATGTCCAAATCCGACGACAACGACCGGGCCACCCTCTTCATCCTCGACGAACCCGACCGGATCCGCAAGAAGATCGCCTCCGCGGTGACCGACTCCGGTTCGGAAATCCGGGCCACCGCGGACAAACCCGGCGTATCCAACCTGCTGACCATTCATTCCGGACTCTCCGGCCGCCCCGTAGCCGAGCTCGAGGAGCACTTTTCCGGCAAAGGCTACGGGGAGCTCAAGAGCGAGCTCACCGAACTCGTTTCCGAGAGCCTAGCTCCGGTCCGCAGCCGTTACCGGGAACTCATCGAAGACAAGGCCTACCTCAAGACCGTGCTCGCCCAGGGAGCCGCCGCCGCCCAGAAGCGGGCCTACAAAATTCTCGCCAAAGTATACCGCAAAGTCGGCTTCCCCGAACGCGAACGGAACTGATTCATTTCCCGCCCCCCTGCATTTTTCGCTTGGTTCTTTCCCCCAAATTCCCCATGAAAGAAAAGTGTGGAAGATAGGATGATGGATATCGGCGATCGGGACGACGGTCGGGACGGCTTGGTGAAGTGGCCCTTTTACCTCTCCGCCCTCTTCATCTTCGTCCTCATACTCGGCTTCGCCTACCTGCACTTCGAAAAGACCGGCACCCTCGACCAGTGGCAGATCGTCACCTGCATCCTCGGTTCGGGTCTCGCGTCCATTCTCGTCTTTCTGCCCTACCTCATCGACCGCTTTCTCTTTCTGGTCTTCGACCCCGTCAACCGCAAGGACGAGGAACTGATCCGCAAAGTCTTCTTCGACCTCAAGGAAATGCGGGGTGAACTGGACGCCCTCTCCGTTAAGATCGACAAAGTGCCCACCCTGGTGGACAAAATCCTTTCCGACGCCGCCAAACCCGGGGACGACCCCGCCATCGGCAAGCTCAACACCGAACTCGAGGAGACCCGCGAGGAACTCGGGGACAAACTCAAGCGCCTCGAGGAACTGGCCGAACAGACTCCCCTGCTCCCCGAACCCGACCCCGGGATCGCCCAGGCCAACGACGCCATCTCCAAACTCGCCTCCGCCCTCAAATCCCTCGGCAAACAACTCGACACTTTGCAATCCTCCGTTTCCGAACTTCCCACCGAATTTCCCGCCCCCGTTCCCGCTGCTCAACCACCTGAGATGGTTGCGAGCGTTCCCGAACCCGAAGAGGAAGAGGAAGAAATTGCTGAGGAAGATGAAGACGAAGCCGAGGAAATGGAATCCCCGGATGATTCGGTCGACCCGGAAGAAGAGGATACGGAAGAACCCGACGATAATGTAGAAGTAGATTCCGATGCAGAGGGTGAAGAGGAGGAAGTCGACGAACCCGAAGCGGAGGAGGATTTGCAGGAAGAACCGGATGAGGACGAAGACTCCAGTGAGACTTTCGAGGAAGACGGGGACGACTTGGAGGAAACCGAGGATTCGGATACGGAAAGCGAACCCGAGGAAAAGCTGCAAACCGAGGAAGAACCCGAAGGAGACGAGGCGCTTACCGAAGAATCCGCCGATGAGGATGGAGAGGAGGACGATTCGGAGGAGGAGGGCGAACTCGCGGAGTCCGGAGAACTCGATCTTGGACTGCCCGATCCCGCGGAGACCCTGCGCAAGGTTGATGCCCTACTCGCCGGGGAATCCACCGCTGCCCCCCCTGAGCCCAAAAAGGAGGAAGCTCCCAAGCCCAAACCGGGCGGAGTCACCTCGGTGGTGGCCAACGTCATGATCGGGATCGGCAACAAACCCTTTCTTCGGGGCGAAGGGCCCGGATTGAGCTGGGACGAGGGCGAACCCGCAGGGTCCGGAGAACTTGATCTGGGCCTACCCGATCCCGCGGAAACCCTGCGCAAGGTCGATGCCCTGCTCGCC
>NZLE01000029.1 GCA_002692605.1 Opitutia bacterium | reverse complement strand
TAAGATCCCGATGATTGTCGGGTCGCGGAAAAAAATCAAGCGATGAGTTCGCCAATGACTTGACCGCCGAACTGGCTGAGTTGCTTGTAGCGACCTCCGTGGAAGAAGGTGAGCTTGTTGTCGTCCAAGCCCAATAAGTGAAGGAGAGTGACGTGAAAGTCCCGAATGGGGTGAGCCACCTCAACCGCTTTCGATCCCAATTCATCGGTAGCTCCCACCGCAGCTCCGGCTTTTACCCCGCCACCCGCCATCATAATGGTCATGGCTTTGTTATTATGCCCCCGACCGATGGCGTACACGCCGCCTCGGCGGTTGTTGTCGGGAGTCCTTCCGAATTCTCCAAGCCAAAGAACCAAAGTGTCTTTGAGCATACCCCGGTTTTTCAAATCCTCGATGAGGGCGGTCATAGGTTGATCGACGCTCCTGATGCGGGCGGCGTGAGCCCGTTCGAGGTAGTCATGACTGTCCCAACCACCCGAGAAAATTTGCACGAAGCGGACTCCCTTTTCAACCAATCGGCGAGCCATCAGACATTGTTTCCCGAACTCTGCAGTTTCCTTTTGGTTCAACCCATAGGCGTCTTTTGTCTTTTCGCTCTCATTACCGAGGTCGATTACGCCGGGAACTTCCATTTGCATGCGAAAGGCAAGTTCATAATTTTGCATGCGTGATTCAAGCTCCCGATGCTGTGGGTGTCTGATCATATGACGCTGATTGAGGAAGGCCAATTCGTCCAGGGTTTGCCTTTGGTGACCCCGGTTCTTGTGAGAGGGAGCGTTCAAATCAAGGATCGGCGAGCCTGTTGGACGCAAACGGGTTCCTTGGTACTGCCCCGGCAGAAACCCATTTGACCAGTTTCGCGAACCACCTTGCGGAAGGGCTAGTTCGGTCATCACCACGTAACCGGGCAGGTTTTGATTGACGGAACCCAAGCCATAGTTGGCCCAAGCGCCCAAGGCGGGGTCACCTCCCAGTCGGCTACCGGTGTTCATGTGAAAAAGAGCCTCGGGGTGATTGAGCGATTCGGCAAAGCACCCACGGTAATTGCATAGCTCGTCCGCAACCCTTGGGAGATGAACCCATTGGTCACTCATATCAAGGCCGGATTCACCTACCTTACGGGAACCATAGGGACTACCAACGAAAAATTTGAACCCCTGTTCCAAAGTGCCCGTTGACTTGCTTTCGCTTTTATGCAGCGCGTTCAGCTTGGGCTTTGGGTCGAAGGTATCGACCTGGCTTGGTCCGCCCTCCATGAAAAGCATGATGACGTTCTTTGCCTTGGGCGTGTGCATCGGCGTTTTCGGTCCGGGTTGCCCCGCGTCCTTGGCCATCAAGTCAGTCATGGCCAAGGCGCCTAGGGATGAAGTCAGACCGTATAGGAAATCTCGACGATTAAGTTGGGGAAGGTAAAAGGGCGTGTTCATTATCAATAGACGTACATGAATTCGTTGGTATTGAAAAGAACCAGACACAAGTCAGCGAGCGCTCTGGTCTTTGAGCTGACCTCATAAGCTTTCGTGTCGGATTGGTAATTTTCGAAAGCGGGTAGGATTTCCTCGTATTCGAAAGGCAAACCGGTCGCCTCTTCGACGAGTGAACGGGTGACCGTGGTCGGGTAGCTTGTCTTTTCGGGCTTATGCTCGAGGTGGTATTGATCCATCCTTTCGACGTAATCTTCGAGGCGATCCCACTCTTTCTGATCCGGAACTCGCCCAAAAGACAATTGAACGACCCTCTTGACCTGCATCCGAAGGTCTTTGAATTCCCTTTGGGCTCGAAGGGCCAGAGCGGTAGCTCGGTCATTCATTAGATCGCTGTTGAGAAGAGTGAAAGCTTGCGGGGTTACGGACTCGGAAACTCGTTCTTCGCAGGAATCATTGGGGTTGGGCTGGTTGAAGAGCTCAAGAAATGGATCGGGTTGACCACGCACCCGGTAAGCGTAGAGGCTTCGCCGGTTTCTGTCCTTCGGTTTAACCGAAGGCTGGTAGGCGGGGGCAAGCGAGAATTGAATCATCCTTGGTTGAAGGGCGACCTCCATATTAATCTCGGGCATGACCGGCAAGCCACCGACTTGTCGGTTCAGTTCTCCGGTACTGACGAGCATGCCGTCCCGCAGTTCCTCGGCCGTGAGGCGGCGGGGTAGACGGTAGGCAAGCAAATGATTTTCAGGATCTTGGTTGCGGAGTTTTTCTATCTCCGGATGTTCCGTTGCCTGTCGATAGGTTTCCGAGAGCATGATCTGTTTGTGCAAACGCTTGAATTTCCATCCGTTCTCAACGAAGTCCGCAGCCAACCAGTCCAAAAGCTTCGGGTGGGTGGGTTTCTTCCCCTTGGCGCCGAAATTGTTCGGATTACCCGCCAACGGTTTCCCAAAATGCCTTTGCCATACCCGGTTGACGATGGATCGAGCGGTCAGAGGATTCTTGGGGTGGGCAATCCATTTGGCGAGGGACAACCGTCTTCCGGAATTTTCGGAAGTTACGAGATAAGGCTCCTTCGGGTTATCGGAGCTTGCCAGTCCAAGGGCACTTAGGACACCGGGTCTAACCTGCTCGCCAACCGCTTCCAAGGCTCCCCCCATAAGGATATTGGAAGGGGGTATGGGGGTGTCGGGAATTTTACCCGGCATGCGCATTTTTTTCGCGTTTAGGGACTTGGGCACGGGCCCATTGTAGACTGACTGAGCGAGGGGTTCGTAGCGTTCGAGTCGGCGGGTCCAAATCCAGTCGTCCTGCCTGCGAACCTTGAGCCTGCCCTGCTCAACTGGGCTAAGCCCAACGTAGCGTGGAGGCTTCTCTTCGTCCGGCAAACTCCTGCGCTTGTCTTCGCTGAGGTATTCCTTGCCACGCTCTTCGTACCAGGACTTGGCGGCATCCTCCTGCTTTTTCAAAAGGTAGTGATATTTTTCCTTGGCGAAATCAAGCATACGCTGGGTGGATTCTTTGCCTTCTTTGAGACCGAGCAGATTTTCCTTATTGGCGAAGGGCGCGGGTCGTTCGGCAAGTTGAGTTCCGGCAAACGCGGCGTAGAATCTGTAATAGTCTCTCGTGGGTAAGGGGTCGAACTTATGATCGTGGCATTTGAAGCATCGCATGGTGGTGCTCAGGAAGGTTTGTCCCACGGAGTTCACGACGTCGTCGAGGTACAATTGACGGGCTTGCGGTTTGAGAACCATTGCCGGGTCCCATGGGCCAATCCGCAGAAAGGACGTGGCTACCAGCAATTGAGAATCCTTTTTCCCAGACGGTTGTTTTTCCCAAAGCTCGTCTCCTGCGATTTGTTCGATTATGAACTGGTCGTAGGCTTTGTCCTCATTGAAGGAGCGAGCCACATAGTCGCGATATCTCCACATATTGGATCGCTCGTAGTCATTGGACAGACCGGCGGTATCAGCGTAGCGGGCGACGTCCAGCCAATGTTGAGCGGATCGTTCGCCGAAGTGCGGACTGTCCAATAATTCATCGATCAAATTGGTCCAGGCCTTTTGAGGATTTTCATCCCAAGCCAATCGAAACTGATAAATCTCATAGGGAGTGGGAGGGAGTCCATGCAGATCAAGGTAAGCCCGTTTGACCAAGTCCCGAAAATGAGCGGAGGGCGCAGGTTTGACCTTTTCCAGTTTGAGTTTTGCCCGAACGAATGAATCTATGGGATTCAATCCTTGGATCGGCGCTTCGGGCCGTTCGAGAGCGCGGAAGGCCCACATGTCCTCGGGTTTGTAACGCCTGTAGGTCCAATCTTCGGACAAACCACCACTTGTCTTGACCAAAATGCCCTCATCAGTGACGGGTTTTGCCCGCTCTTCCTTCAAATAGCTGTCTATGGTCGACTTGTTCGGCCAAGGAGCTCCCAATTCGATCCATTTCCGAAACCACTCGATTTGTTGTACGGACAAACGATCGTTTTCCTTGGGTGGCATTTCATACTCCTCGTCCTTCCATTCGATCGCCGTCATGAGCAGGCTTTTGTCCGGATCTCCTGGGATCAGAACCCGATCGCTGGTCTCACCCCCAAAGAGCATGCTTTCACGGCTCGTCAACTCCAGATCTCCTTTGACCTTGCCAGCCTTCTGACTGTGGCAAGCGAAGCATTTTGCCTCCAACAGACTGTGAATCTTGAGGGAGAAGAGTCGCTCTCCCTCCTTTGGGTTTCCTTGTGAGAGGAGGCAAGCGAAGCTAAGCGAGATGAATGGAAAAAGAAGCCGTTTCATTCCTCATATGACGTTTTCTTCGAGATAGAAAAGAGCCTTCTCCACGTCTTTCTCCATCACGGCATGTATGACGTTGTTGTGTTCTTCGATGACTTGGCGGTAATTGGACAGTCTGGAATACTTCATGGTCATTCTTACACTTAATCCTAACCACAAGGATTCCAAATGAGGAGAGGCTTGAGCGACCCAATAGCGATGAAGAGCCAAGTCGCACTCGGCGACTTCGGGCAAAGAGGCTCGTTCACAAGCTGAATTGAGCCGCTCAAGCAAAAAGGAAAGTTGGAGAAAGTGATGTTTCTTGGCGTCCCGAATAAATGCTTCAAGACAAAACTTTTCCAAGCGCAAACGCATGGAGACGACGACGTCTCTCTCCGCATCGGTAAGAGGAGAGCTTACACGAACCCCCTTGTTGGGCTCATAGACCAAGACTCCCTCTTGAGTGAGGCGGAGGAGGGCATCGCGTACGGGTCCTCGGCTGGTGCCGAAGCGTTCGGCAAGCTTTTGTTCTCGAATGGGCTGTTCGAAATCAAATTTTCCGGTCAGCAAATCCTTCCGCAAAGCCTCACAAATGCTTTCTCGGTCATTGTGTTTGATACCATATTGCACAAATTACCATCGTGCCGAACGCGTTGCCAAAGGTCAATGAGGATTGTTAACAATTTAATCCGAATGGCCTTGGGATTTTCGATCGGTGAACGGAAAGCGATGATTCACTTATCTGTCAGTGACGTTGAGTTCGGCGGATTTGTTCTCCGGCATGACAAATCGACCGACGACTTTGTCTTTTTGAACGTTTCTTATTTCCCAAACGTGTCCGGTGAAAGTATTGATTTCAGCATGGTCTTGATTCCTTAAGGTTTTGGTCTGCTTGGCCTTACCCTCGAAATCGATCCATTCGAGGGCAATGGTCTGCTCGCTCAGGTTATGAACGTAGAGCCTGCACCTCTTTCGGGAAAAGTTCGATTTGAGGACCTTTGCTTCCCTCGGGTCGATCAAAATGATTTCAGCAGAGCCTGGAGGAGCCAGACTCACCTTGCCTTGCTCAAATTTCTCTTTCCATTGAACGAGCTGATCGGGCCATTCGAAGGCTTTTTCCTTGCCCGAGTCGAAACCCTCCAAATGCTTGCACTTCGTTTTTCGCTGATGAGGCTTTTGGTAACGCCATTGGTTTTCGCCCAGATATCTCCGGATCAGACGGGTAATTCTGGGATCGTTCGCAATCAATTCCTCACGGGTATTGATCCTTCCATGGTCATTGTCGTTTTCCCTGTTGGTGTCAAACCACGATTGTACGCACTCCGCCCAATACTCGGCGGAATTGATTGAGGCGTAGGTTCCCTCCCAGATTTTTTCTTCGATGGCCAAACGGAAGCACTCGTCCAGTTCAGCTTGAAATTGGGGAAAGAGAGTTTTGATTGCCATTTCATGAAGAGCATGAGCGAATTCGTGAATGAGAATGTTTTCCGTATCGTAAGGATCTCCGTCGATACAGAGGAGGTTTTCCTCTCCACAGCTAACCGCTGGGCGGGATGGAGTGGCCCCTAGACCGCGAGCCCTGCGGTCCCAGTAGAGTGATGGGTGTAAATCGGAATGCTCGGGGACGTCGGTGGTGAACTCATTGCGGGCCATCACCGCAAAGCGCGTCTTGTTCTGGTTCAGGGTTGAGAGCAATTCGTATTTCCCTCCCACCATTTGATGAATTAGAAAAGCGGCTTCTTTCAATGCGAAGTCCGAAACTCCGTTTGATCCCAAAACCGAGAAATTCCCAACCTCCACCCGTTTTTGATAAAAGTCCGACAAACCCAAATGCCGTCGAACTTCGGTCGGAACGCTCGTGACGTGAAAGCCATCCGATTGCGAAAAGGACAAGGATTGGCTTAGAAGAGCAGTTGCAACGAAAAACAAAGAAGAATGCGCAAGCGAACCTTGGTTCATGGAGCTTCAGTTTTTGAAAAAGTCGTGTTGAGGGTCTCCTCCGCTGAGTATGTAAGCCAACAGATCCATGATTTCATCCTTTTCCATCATATTGAGCAGACCTGGGGGCATGGGTGAGACAGGGGAGGGGCCCATGCTTTGGATTTCCTTTCGCAGAACACTGGTTCTTTGGTTCGGGTTGTAAAGATCGGTGTTTAAGGTGACCCGGTCACCATTGAGGTTCACTACCACACCGGATAGAGCTTCGCCGCTTTTCAGAGTTACGAAAGTGGGCACGAACTGTTCGTTGATTTCCTTACTCGGATAGATGATTTGCTCAAGTAGGTCATGGGGGGAGTAGCGTCCGCCCGAGCCAGTCAGGTCAGGACCGTTCATTCCTCCTTGGTTTCCAAATCGGTGGCAAGCGAAACAGCCTCCTGCAGCGAACATCTTGCGCCCACTTTCAAAATTTCGCTCCTTAAGCCCTTTGGATGCCGATTCGCTTAACGCCTCCATTTCCCAATTTTTTACGAAAGTCCTGCCCGCCATGGCTTCGGCCATGGTTTCAGCGGGTGATTTCTGCACTGCCTTCTTTGCGAGAAGTCCGGCGAAATCCTCTTTCTTTTCGGGACTTAAGCTGGCCACTGCATCGGTGCGGATGAATTCGATGAATTTAGAGAAACTTGCTCCCCCTCGGTAATTTGCCGCCTTGAGAAACCAGTTGAAATACTGCTTCCGGAGTTCGTCAGTCCAACCAGTTTTCAAGGTGCGTAGTGACCGGGCGTATTCCATTTGCTCTTCCTGAGTGGGCGACTCGTTTAGGAGAGCCATTGCCTTTGTGGCTACGGATGGAGCCTCCAAAAAGGACAATGTCTCACACAGCAGCCAGTTCATCTCAAAACTTTGGGAGGGGAATTGCGGATCCAGTTGAACGATGATTTTCTCCAACGTTTGGGGAGACGGCTTGCCGAAGCGCACCATTGCAACTTGGTAGGCCCGGATCATTGCCATTCTCTCGCTTGAATTGAGCTCGTCCCAATTGATTTGCAGCAGCGAACGGATGATCCTTTTGCCCATCTGCAGATCGACCGGGGGATCCGATTCCTTTCGATGAAAAGGATCAATGCCCGAAGCTTTGGCAAGAGATAGGAGAACGTAAGTCCGTTTCCCCGGATTTTTCTCATTGAGGGCTTTTGCCGCCCATTTCTCAACCGGCAATCGCTGAATGGCCATAAGGGCCGCCCATCTGATGAAGCGGTCCGCATGATCGATATGAGGCCATGCAGACTCCAGAGCTTTCGGATCATCACCGACATGAAGGGTTTCCAGTTGGCGCCGCAGCTCGGCAAGTTGATTGATACGCGGTCGAGCGGAAACTAAATCGGTTTTTTCTTCACCGACGTAACGAACCCGATAGAGTCCGGATTGCACCCTTCTGCCGCCTATGGCAAAATACATCGAACCATCTTCGGGATGAATAATGGCATCCGTTACTGGTAGAGGGCTACCGGTTATGAATGTTTCCTTTACACCGGTGTATGTGCTTCCATCCGGTTTCATGTGAACGGCGTAGATTTTCCCCCAGCTCCAATCCAAGATGAACATGGCTTTTTGATATTTGGAGGGGAACTTGGCTCCGTATCCGAAAGTGACTCCAGTTGGAGANCCCGGACCAATATTGACTACGGGAGGCAAGGTGTCGGAATAAAAGTCGGGTCGTTTCCCGGTTCCGTTTCTCCATCCGTACATCGAGCCACTGGTGACGTGACAAATACGCGTTGGTCGGTACCATGGAGTATTGAAATCGTATTCCATATCCGCGTCATAGGTGAACAGNTCGCCATCCGAATTGAAGGCNCCGTCGAAAATGTTTCGGTATCCGGNCGATACGATCTCCCAATCCTTGCCGTCTGGCGAAATTTTATAAATGATCCCAGCGGGAGCGAGTCGCTCTCGATTATGTCCCCGACCATCTGGCATTCGCGGAAGCAGATGATCTTCTCCCCAATCCATCGGCACTCGGGAACGGTTTGCTTCCACTGGAGTGGTATTGTTACCCGTTATGAGATAGATGGACTTTTTGTCCGGACCAAGGAGTAGCGCATGGACGCCATGATCTCCCCGTGCCTGCATGCCCCGCAGCTTTTCAACCTTATCAAGTTGGTCGTCTCCGTTTGAATCCGTGATCCTGTAGACTCCACTCTCCATCTTTTTTTCATAATCGTTGACGGCAACGTAAAGGCAGTCAAACGCCCAAAGGAGACCATTTGCGGCACGGATGTTAGCGGGAATTTTTTCGATATCACTTTCCTTGAGNGCGTTTCCATTCGCAGGNACTTGAAAACGATAGAGTCCGCCAAATTGATCACTGGCAATGATGCGGTTTTTGTTGTCCAGGCAAAGATTTACCCAGGAACCCAGTCTTTCCTTGGGCACGGTAAAGAGCAAGTCGACTTCGAAACCATCCTTTACGGAGATGCTTTCAATGGGAGTGGCTTTGGTATCGAATTCACCCATGGAATGACTCACGGACAAGGCCATCAGGGTAAGGAGTGGAAGAAGTTTTTCGAAGACAGGCATTTTCATAACTCGTAGATGTTCGACATCGTCCTTTTCTTATGCCTTCTGGTAAAGACCGAAATGNTTCTCACGGGTCAATCGAACGATCTCTCGCTTCGCAAAACCTACTGTAGAAAAGCATGAAAAACCANTCTTCCCCAACCAGGCTTTCATGCCGGGCTTCGATTTCGGGTTTGCAAACGGTAGAAGTTGGAAGTTCATTTTAGAGATGAAACCTGTTTTGCTTATCCTGTCATTTGGGTTGGTTTGCATGCGCGCGGTCCCCACCGTTCATTCGTCGAATGAATCAGGTGGCTTTTCGGAACGCTTTGAAAAGTTTTCCAATTCCATGACCAAGGTTCGATTCAAGGGATTCTTTACGGTCGATGGCTCAAACCGCCCTCCGGTCGAGGAAACCTATGAGATACATAGCGTGCAAAAATTTGGAGACCAAGACCTGTGGGTTTTCACAGCCCGTATCAAATATGGAAAAAAGGACGTAACCTTGCCGATGCCTTTGCCCGTTAAATGGGTGGGTGAAATNCCTGTGATTACGATGCAAAATTTGAACATACCCGGTCTTGGCACTTTCAGTTCCCACGTGGTGATTGACGGGAACAAGTATGCGGGGACTTGGGCTCATGGTAAGGTGGGNGGGCATTTGTACGGGAGAATATCCAAAATCAAGNAAGAGGAAAAGGAATGAAAAAACCATCTTTTCGTTTACCCCTTTTTGTTCTGATGGGNGTTGGTCTTTTTTTGGGTGGTTATTATCAGGGAACGAAGCAAAACGAGGATAGCGTCATTGAGCGGGCATTGAACCAAGAGATTGAGGATGGAACCGAAGATGCGATTGGAACAGAAGCTTCCACCACTCCATCTTCTCCAAGACCGAGCCAGTCCGTTGAGCTTGAGGATGATAAGAGAATTCCCAAGAATNTGGAAAACTTGAGGGAGTTGCTCTATCGAGCGCAATCCGAGTCCAACCCAATCCTCCGTTACGCCTCCTTTGCCAAGGCATTGGAGAACCTAAATGATAACAACCTCGAGGAGGTTTTGGAAACTTTCGAAACGATGCCTTTTGGATTCGAGCACATGCAGGAATATCGAATGTTACTTTATGCCTGGGCTCAGTTTGACCCGATTAATGCGATTGAATATTGCAACCGAAGAGCCTCCGGCATGGGCGCGGGTTTTGCCACGGCCGGAGTTCTCGAAGGTTGGGCGAGCCGGGATCCCTTACAAGCCAAGGCTTGGGTCGAACGCCCGGAAAATGCGGGATTGGACAAAATCTATAACTTTGGCTTGGTGAGAGGTTGGGCAAGCCGAGACCTGAACGCCGCCTCGGACTACGTTTTTTCTCTGGAAGGAGGCAAGGAAGTTGAGAAGTTGGTGGGCATTCTAACGGAAGAGGTCAACAAACAAGGCTTTGCCACCGCCACGAATTGGGCCGAGTCCCTTACCGAAGAACAATTCAAGGAGTCTGCCTTTTCCAGCCTCAGCAAAAGACATTCTCGGGATAATCCGAAAAAAATGGCCCGTTGGCTGGAAGCTCATGCGGAGGAAAATTATGCGATCCAAGCGATGGACAATCTGGGTAAGCGTTGGAGTGAAACCGATCCGGAGGCGGCTATCAATTACTTTGCTGACCTCCCTCCGGGAAAGGGTCAGGAAATGGGAATAAAGAGTGTCGTGGGAAATTGGGCCAAAGAGGATCCTCTGGCTGCCGGGGAATGGCTCAACGAACGAGAAGCCGGCCCTGAATTGGATTCGGCTCTATCGGTTTACGCTTCCGCCGTATCACGCAAGGATGGGGCCGCTGCCATGGAATGGGCCATTTCCATTTCCGATGAGAAACTGCAGGAGAGTACCATTCGAAAGGTGGGGCAGGAGTGGTATCGTCAGGACAAGGATTCCGTGGAAACCTGGTTGCCTGAGAGCGGCTTGTCGCAAGGGATGCAAAAGGTCATACGGAATCCACCCAAGAAAAACTGGTGGCAATCGATTTCCGAAAGATAAGTCTTTGGCAGGGTTAGCCGGCGGGCTGATCCACTTTCAAGGCATCCAACTCTTCCTGTAGAATCACCATATACTTCTCCGGGTCCTTCTGAAATTTCGGAAGGCAGGGTTTGCAGCAGAACTTGATTGTGATGCCTTCATGGACATGAGTGTAGGGAATCATGCTCGATCCGACCTCGTCAAAGTCATTTCCGGACACGATGCAAAAATCAATGGGATAAAAGGCTTCCTCGGAAGGTCCGGAATCACTTGTTGCTCCTCCGCACCCGATGAGGGCAAAAGCCATGATGAGAAGCAAAGAACTTGAAATGAGAGGTAGGGCGCGAGTTGTTGCATTCATGGGAGTATCCTTTCGAAAATCCCGTTCAAGGTCAAGAAGAGTGGGGGCAAGAAAATTCAGAGGGCGCGGGCTCGTAGCTTTCGAAATCGAACCGAGCCACCCTTGCCGTGGTGTTGGATTCCAAAACTCCCTTTGGTTTGGACCAGTTGATCGGTTTCTGCAACGAGCTTACCGTTTAGGAAAGTCTTGGCTTTGGGACCAATGCAGCGAATCCGAAAGTGATTCCATGAGTTTGCATCAAACAATCCTTGGACTCTCTTGGAATACTCTGCTTCGGTACCCTTTCTGGGATAAATCCAGCCCCCCAATCCGATACCATAAATCGCCGCGGGTTTCTTTTGGTCGATTTCGCATTGGTAACCTTTGGGCTTGCCCTGATCTCCAACTAATCTGAATCCAAGTCCGGAGTTGAAGCCTTCGTAGTCGAGCGGGATCTTCACTTCGCCTTCGACCACAAAATCCTTCATTTGTAAATCGCTGAGCACCCAAACGTTGACTTTGGACAAAAGATTAAGTTCGCCATCTACGGATTCGAAGGACTCGACTTTGGCCCGAGGAGTCCATCCCTTGGTGGAATTATCTTCGCAAAGATTAATCCATTCCTTTGACTCCTCCTTGGCGTTGGCAAGCAGTGCGACCATACCTAACAGGGCGCAAAAAAGGCAGTTTCCCTGGATCATTTTCATGCCACTAGGTGAGATCAAGGGGGCCACCTTTGCAAAGGTTTGGGTTACCAAAAGCATTAAGTGGATGCCCAACTGCATGAGCTAGGCTTAGCAGGAAGCGATTATGAGGGGCATTATCGCAGGACATCGAGCGTCCCATATGAAATCCAAAACCATTACCAGCAAGTACAAAAGGGATGTGATCAAGCGTGTGGCTGTTGCCTTTGCCCAATTCGTTGGTCCAAATGACCAGCGTGTGATCCAGCATGGATCCTTTTTGGCCGGGTTCGGGGGTGGTCTCCAGTTTCTTGAGGAGGTAAGCCAATTCCTCCGCAAACCAGGTATTGATACGGACAAGCTTATCGTATGCGACTCGATTTTTGTCGGGCTCGTGAGAAAGGGTGTGATGAGCATCATCGATATCCAACCAATTCATCTTTGCCTGGCCGACGGATTTTGTGTATTGCAAGGTAGCTACGCGAGCGAAGTCATTGACGAATGAATTGACCAATAGGTCAATTTGCATGCGTCCAAGTTCCGGTAAGTTGTCGTTTTGGTTTCGTAGGCCTTCGACCAATTCGGGCGGTTTAGCCACCAGGTTCTCCAACGAACTACCCTCCGCGTACTCCCTGTCCATTCGGTTGACCAGTTGGGCGTGCTCGATCAGGAGCTTGCGATCGGATTCGGGCAATTGACTCTCAACCTTTCTGAGGTCGGCCCGCAAGTCATCAAGAATGGAACGAACCTGCTTTTTTTCTCGGACGTTTCCATAAAGCTTTCGGTAAGATTCGTAGGGATCGGAAAGAGGAGTCACGGGTTGATTCGGTCCATCATAGGACATCCGGGTCCAAGGATCGGCCGTGTCTTTGATCCCAACCCCAAAATGTAAGGCTCCGAAGCGGGTACGGGTGGATTCGTTGGCTTGAAAGTGTTTGCAAATTTCCCGGTCAATGGAATTCCCCTTGGGCCATCCCGCAGGGGTGTTTCCACCACCCATGACGTTTCCTGGGAAAAGTTCCGTCCCCGTGAGTAGGCAACTCATTCCACGCATGTGGTTGTCTCCGTCTCCACGGACTTTGTTGTGGAGATTCCGGAGGATGAGCATTTTGTCGTGGAAGGGCTCGAGGGGTTTGAGAATGGTTTTGTGATCGAAGTCCTCCCCCAGCCTGTCCGGCCAGAAACTTTTGGGGATAGTGCCATTGGGGCTGAACATAATAACCAAGCGCTGTTTGGCTCTTTTCTCGGCTTGGTTTGAAGCGAATAGAGAACCCGCTTGTCCGAGGATTGGAAGAGAAAGAGAGGAAAGTCCAATCTTCTTGAGCGCGGAACGCCTATGCATGTAGCGAGGATTCATTTTGGTAATCGATCAATCACGATAGGCAAAACCCTCGGTCGCCGCCCGGAGGCAAACTTCAAGATAAAGGTTTGCGAGATTCAATTTTCCATTCAGTAACATGTCCGACAATTCGTTGACGTTTATCTTAGAGTAACTGTCCAAGGATTGTTTGGCAAGGTGCTTGAACAAATCTTCCACAAATGATTTTGCGCTCCTTTGGGACTCCAGAGCATGCGCAAGAAGATCCTGCGGTCCGGTGAATTCCCTTTGATTCCCATTCTCATCGAGATAATTCACGCGCAGGTCAATGGGCTTGTCTGCGATTCTTGACCTTGCTCTTCCGGTGGCGTCAAAACCTTCCAGCACAAAACCCGTTGAATTGATGAGGTCGTGGCAACTCATGCAGTTCGCGGGCTTGGTCAGGTTCGTTACCTTCTGACGCATCGTCCAATCGGGGCTGAAGTCTGCATTGCTGAATGAGATTGCCTCTTGAGGGGGACGGAGTGTTCGTCCGAGAATTTTCCGAGTGGTGAAAACGCCACGGTGTATCGGAGAGCTGTTTTCGGGATAGGAGTGACTGGCCAGAACGTAAGGATGGGTGTGAATGCCCTGTCGGCCAAAGGAGGACGCTTCCACGGGAACATAGCCAATTGAATTGGGTTTGTCCGCCAGTGGTATTTGATAGTACTTGGCGATGGAATGGGTAATCTCGATNGTGGAGAGGCGCAAAAAATCCTGCCAATTTCCCTGTTCTTGCCAAACGGTCCGGTCAATGGAACGAAGGAGCGAACGCCTCAGGTCCATGGCCAACGCAGGCGAAAATTCGGGAAAGGTTTCTTTTCTGAAACTGGGAAGCTCCTTTCCCCTGATATCGAGCCATTGCAAGAGAAAGTCGGTGAATTTGGCTTTTGACCGAGGATCCCGAAGCATGCGTTTTGCTTGCCCTTCGATTTGTCCCTTGTTTTGAAAATGGCCCTTTTCAATTTGCTTGTGAAGATGGAAATCCGGAATGGAGTCCCACATGTACAAGGCCAACCTGCTGGCAACGACCCGTGGATCCGCTCGTCGTTTGGCCAGAGCCTGCCANTCGGGATACAAAAACCTTGGCGATTTTAGCGCCAACAGAACCACCNTTTCGACCGAGAGATGCAAAGGCNGATTNTTTTGGAATTTGGAATAAACGTAAGTTTCCAGCTCCTTTTCGGTCAAATTTTCCCGGAAGGCCAGTCGTACGAAATTTGCTCCAATTTCACGAATTTTCCTTTCCTGTTCNGAATCATCGTCATTGGTTTTCGCCAGTCGATCGATCTTGTCTCCGGCAAACTTCGCGGCTTCGAGAGCAGCATAGGTGATTGATTCGTCCCAGGTCGAATCGATTTGAATACCCCGCTCGTAGCCATGGGAAGAGTCATCCGGGGGTAGCTTCCATTGGCTGACGAAAGAGGGAGGAACTTCCTTGGTGAAGAGGAATTCGGAAGGGATGATCTCTTTGACGCCGGCAGGCGTGATCCAACTCAATTCTATGGAAGCGTTGGGATCGTTGAATTTGTAGAATTCGAGTTCGAGGGGGTAGGGGCGTCCACCCAAGAGAAAAATCTTCGCGCTTACTTCCCGCATTTGTCCGGGGCTCACCTTTTCATCGATGGTCGGAGTTCCGTCATGTTGGTTAACCTTGAATTCAAAGCCATTTTGAGTTCGAACGAAAAACTCATACCAACCCGATTCTCGGGGGAGCAAGGAACCATCCCAATACACGGAAAATTTCTTGGCATTCATGCCATCGTAGGGAGCCAGATTCTTGAAATCGTGGGACAGAATGAGATCGATCCGTTCGGCATGCACATCCTTTCTTTTGTTCATGCCTTCCGAATTGTAATACCTACCTTTCAGCCCATGCTCCGCTTGGCTGAGGTCCGACGATCCTCCAAATGCGGAAAATAAATCAGTGACCGATTGCCTGAACTGCCGGTTGGTCAACCGGGCCAATTCAATGCGGGTATCCTTTCGAAACAACTCGGGCTTGCGGTAGAAGGATTCGAAGATGAAACGGGCAACCGCCTCCGCTTCCTTGCCCTTTACCAGGCTCGGGTCGTAATCGGGCATGGTCTCGTCAACATAACCGATTAGCTTTTGTATCGGCCAATCACCCACTAACGGTTTGGCGTATTCTTCTTCCACGCCTTCACCGCCGATGCCATGACATTCCGCGCAATGCTTCGCGAAGAGTTTTTCACCCTCTTCGGAAATCGGTTTGCCCCAAGCTCTTGAGTTCGAGCCAAACCCAAGAAGAACCATGAAGCAAAAAATCCAAAAGCGCATATGAAATAGGATAAAACCTTTTCGGCAAATTCCAATGCCGAAAGGATGGTGGATGGGCGATTTCCCAAAGAGTTGAGAGATGAAACCTTATGGTTTTTTCTGCCACCAAAACATTCTTTCCTCGCTTTGCCGTTCTTTGAAGGATCTCGGGCTCCAATCCTCAAGCAATTGAAAATTCGGTTCGAAGCGTCGGATGATTTCCTCCCGGTCCGCTCCATAGGGAGGACCTTGTTCGGAAAGTGGAAAGACGAAATGAATCGCCAGAAAATGACCCCCCGGACGGAGCCAACGAACCAGGGAACTGGCATAGGTCTCTCTGCTATCTGGGGCAATGGCGCAGAATAGGGTATGCTCGAAGACCAAATCATAAGGATCCTTCGGTTGTTCATGCAAAAAGTCTCCCGGACAGAATGCGAGATTCGGAAGAGAGTCGTAGGATTCCCTCGCATCGTTCAGAGCCCGGTCGGACAAATCCATCGCCGTGGTTTCGAAACCGGCCTTTGCCCAGGCCGAGGCATCGTGTCCGCGCCCGCACCCCGGGACCAAGACACGGCTTCGAGGATCAAGTTGATTTTTTTTCAACCAGTCGACCAGACCGGGAGCAGGCTCCCCTTTGTCCCATGGGGTATCCTCCTGTCGATATCTCCCATCCCAATCGGTCTCCTGAATCATCGACGGAGCATGTAGCGTTCGCAAATCACCAGACCAATCGCTTGATTTGCCGGTCGTGCTCCTTTTGCATGACAAGCAGACTGCAGATCGCTCCCAGTAGGGCCAGTCCCATATCGGACTGTGTGTCCCAGACGTATCCTTGGGTGCCTAGGAAGGCATCCGCATCCTCTCCGATCAGCAAAGCCGCCCACCATTCGATCAATTCGTAAAAGGCGCTGAATGCCAAACAAATGGAAAGGACAATGAAATTTCGCCAACCATTCTCGCTGACCACTTCCTTTCGTAGGAGAATTTCCCTTGCGATCAGGGCAGGAACGAATCCCTGCATGAAATGCCCCACCTTGTCGTAGTTGTTCCGTTCCCAGGCAAAGACTTCGCTGATCCAATCAAAAAGCGGCACCTCGGCGTAGGTATATTTCGCTCCCACCATGAGAACGACGCAATGGAGTAGAATCCAAAAGTAGAGCAGAGGCGTGAGGGGGAAGGATTGCCGGGTCTTGGCCATTACCAGGAGTCCGATGATCGCGGGTCCGGCTTCCAGTACCCAAGTCAATCGGTCTTTGGGTTCGATGCCTGACCAAATCAGAACGGCAAAGAAAACTCCAAGCCAGAGATAGGATTTGCCGTTTGGCGTATCAGTGTGTTGCATTTGTTTTATATCGTTTCCCATTGAGCATCGTTCCTATCAGTGTATAGCGAATCAAATACCTGTAGGAAAGAAGCAATAATAAGGTTGTGATCACACAGACAAAGCCGAGCTTGAGAAAGATTGGCAATGACCAGTCCGCCACCCAAAACTGAATGATTTGAATAAGAGGCAGATGGGCTAAGTAGAGCCAATATGCGGAATCGGAGACGAAGCGGACTTGGGGATTTTCTTTCGAGAAGAATTTCCGGAACGGTCCGATCAGGCCGAAAATCATCAGCCAGACGAAAAGAGCCGAGTAAAGCGAAATCCATCCATAGTACCAGTCCTGATCCTTGTCTTCGATGATGAGCAGAGCGAGAGTGAAGGCAACTGCCGCGAAGGTGAGGTGTAAGGGCCAAAAGCGCCCGACTTTCTTATGAAAACCTTCGTGCGGGAAGCACAGTGCCCCGTATCCGAAGAAGATCGCATAATAGCCCAGTTTGACCCAGTCGGGTTTAAGAAAGACCGCGGTTGCCGGACCGAAGACGCCATCCTCACCACTGCCCATGTGAAACTGAGCCCAAAAGGTGAGCGGAACCAACCATAGTAGTCGCAGCGGGGACTCGGCAAGCCACTTTGCGAATGCTAACTTGGGAAAAAACCTCAGAATCCCGGCAAGCAGAACGAAGCCCACGGTGAGGTAGACCAAGTCATAGAGAAACCACAGATGGTGCGTGCAGAATTGGCCGAACATAAAATAGTTGCGGACGAACCAATTGGAATTTCGGCTATTCGACGGAAGCGCGCTTTCCGGAGAAAGCAACTTGGTTGCCTGCCGTCTCCCCTCCCTGATTTTGGCCCAGTCCATTGGAATTTTCAAAATATCCCTCGCCACCCATTCGGTGACGGCCCGATTGGCCATCATTGCTTGCGCGGGCAGAGCGCCATCCTTATTCCTGAGATTTGGATCGGCCCCCCTTTGAAGAAGAACTTCAACCGATTTCGTTTGTCCGAAAAAGGCAGCGAGTAAGAGGGGAGTGGATTGGTGGCCATCCCTTGAATCAAGGTTTGCTCCCTCATCAATCAGGAGCTCGATGGCTTCAACCTGGTTCATGGTTGCCGCCCAGTGAAGCGGGGTGAAGTCCTTGTCATACTTTCCGTTCACCTCGGCGCCCTGTTTGAGAAATTCCCTGATCTTCTCCAAGTTCCCTTCGCGCGCTGCGCCCCCCAAATCGTTGGGAACCTTATGCTCGGGATTAAAAGCCGTATGCGTTTTTCCTCGCTGGGCTTGGTCCGGTAATCGATTGTTCTCCGCTTTCCCGACAAAAGCTTCCATATTGTTGAGAAGGGGGAAGAGCAGGGCTCCGAAAATCACAAAAGGCAGGACAATGCGTTTGGTCCTTTGCCGCAATAAGCTGACTGAGCCTCTTTTTTGCCACACCATCATCGTGAAAAATCCACTTATGAAAAAAAACAGCGACATCCTGAAACCATGAATGAACATCAAGGGAATGAAATAGAATTCCGACTGATTACTGTCCTGAACCGGCCATATCGGTGTCGGGATGAAGGAGAGCAGTCCATGAAGCGCGATACCGAGGAGCATGGCAAAGGCCCGCAGGGCATCGAGGTCATGGTAACGGGTCTTGTCCATAACCAGCTCAGAGTCGTTTCGGATTAAAGGGAGTCTGGGGAACCTCGCCGCTCGCTTTCCCTTCGAGCAAGCGTCGAAGTTCGCTCATGATCCTCTTATTTTTTTGGGTTGGGTTGAGGGCGAGGTTTTCGAACTCCATGGGGTCGGCAAAATGGTCGTACAGTTCGATCCCGCTCTTTCCTTCCGCCCAATCCGAATATCTCCATCTTTCCGTGCGAATGCTTCTGCCCATGACCGGAGTCCTTAGACGATCATCGGCTGGTCTCAGAATTTGGGTGATGGCGAGTCCATTCCACTCTTTGATAGGATTTTCCAAAAGTGGACCGAGGGACCGTCCTTCCACTGCCGAAGGTGTGGGAATTCCGGCCAATTCGGTCAAGGTCGGATAGACGTCGACGAACTCGACGATGCGGCGGCAAGGTTGACCGTTCCCCTTGGATGATGGACTTCGGATAATCAGGGGAGACCGAGCGCCTTGTTCAAAAAGAGTTCGTTTCTGCCAGATGCCATTGTGTTCGCCGAGATGGTAGCCATGGTCGCTCCAAAAGACCACGATGGTCCTGTCCGAAAGTTGGAGTCGGTCGAGGGCATCCAGCATCCGTCCGACCTGCGCGTCCACGAAAGAAACGCATGCGTAGTAAGCTTGCAGCGCCTTGAGGCAGGTGAGTTCGTCCAAGCCGTAATGGGGAACGGGACAGTTGTGGGCGAAGGCGGCGGTGGGGATATCATTGCGATCGTGGGGGGGGGCATATGGTAGCCGCAAATCCTTCAACGGGTACATATCGAAATATTTCTTGGGAGCGACGTAGGGAGTGTGTGGTCGAAAAAAGCCGGCGGCGATGAAGAAAGGCTCCTTTCTCTTTTCTTCCATCAACCTGATCGCTTCAGTGGCGACCATTCCATCCGTTTGCTCCTCATCCCTACCATCGGCTGCAAGCCAACTGAGGGCAGCGCTGATTTTTCGGTGAGGCTCGGCATTGAAAATAAGAGCCTCGTCGGTCTTGTCTCGACCCTTTGGGTTAATCGTTCTTTGCCAGGAGGGCGGGTCGTCGAATCCATCCGTTCCGATGCTTGCCGGTACGTTGTAATGGTAAATCTTACCCACTCGTCCCGCCCACCAACCGTGCTTCATGAATTGTTGGGATAGGGTGATCGCCTCGGGAACTTCGTCCCGAAAATGACGATCCAGATCATAGACCTTAATGGTATCCGGTCGCAATCCGGTCATCACCGATGCCCGGGTCGGATTGCAAAGAGGCAACTGGTTGTATGCTTTCAGAAAACAAACGCCGTTGGCGGCCAATCGGTCGAGATGCGGAGTCTTGGCAATCGGGTCTCCGTAGCAGCCAAGGGCACAGGAAAGATCATCCGCGGCGATGAACAGGACGTTAGGTTTTTCAGCAAAACCGTAAAGGTGAAAAAGCAAAATGCCCTGAAGCAGGAGAGACGTCTTCATTTTTTCTTCTTTGGGGTATTCGGCCGGTCGGCGGACGGTTTGCTTGTGGACCGCTTCATTTCCTGATTGGGGCGCTTGCTTGCCTTGATCTCAGACACATGCGCATCGTAGGCGGCTTGCATCCTTCGTACGATAGCGGGATGCTTTATGGCGAGGTTCTTGGTTTCCCCTATATCCGCTTGCGTGTCGTACAGTTGAACGGGATCGGGAGAGGGGTTCTTCGCTCGATCATGACGCTTTCCACCTCTGCCTTCCTGCCAAGGGTAAAATTTCCATTTTCCGCTTCTCACCGCGCCGGGCCCGTGCATCAGAACGTAATTTTCGTGGGGGCTTTTTGCCTTGGACTGACCGGACATGAGCGGCCAAATGTCCTTGCCGTCGATTTTCCGACCGCTCAGTTTTCCTCCGCACAGTTTGGCCAGGGTAGGAAGTAGGTCAATGGTGGCGGCCACTTCCCCACAGATCTTGCCTGCGGGAATCCGACCGGGCCACCACATCACCGTGGGCTCGCGGATGCCCCCGTCATAGACGCTCCCCTTCTTTGCCCGCAAGGGTAGGGAGGTTCCCACTGCAGCTCCATTGTCGCTGGTGAAGATAACCAGGGTGTTGTGATCAATACGGAGAGACTTAAGGGATTTGAGGACTTCTCCGACCGACCAGTCCACTTCCTCAATGGCATCCCAAATCAAGCGATCGGTTCGGTTTTCGAATGCTTGGGAAACCGCCAAAGGCAAATGGACCATGGTGTGCGGAAGATAAAGGAAAAAAGGGCTGTCCTTGTTTTGCTTGATGAATTTGATCGATTCCTCGGTGTATCGCTTGGTCAGGGTCTTTTGGTTGGCCGGATATTCAATCACTTCTTCTCCCCGCATCAGCGGAACCCAGTTTCTTTTTTTGTGACCAGCCTCGACCTCCTCTCGCGTGAGTCCCTCCCGAAGAGTTAAGTTTGCGGATAGTTGGTTGGCCGGGTCGATCCACATATCATTGCTGTAAGGCACCCCATAATAACTTTCAAAGCCTTGGTAAGTCGGGAGGCAGGGAGGCAGGTGCCCGAGATGCCACTTGCCTACGCATGCAGTCGCATAGCCCTCGGCCTTGAGCATGTCCGCTATGGTCTGCTCGGAAGGATGAAGGCCGTGGGAGCTCTGCGGAAACAGGACTGCATTCATGCTCAACCGTTGATAATGAGCCCCGGTCAGTAGGGCCGTTCTCGATCCGGAGCAAACGGCGCATCCGACGTAAAAGTCCGAAAACACCATCCCTTCGTCCGCCATGTTGTCGAGGTTTGGAGTTTTGGGCCCGGTTGCCCCGTTAAAGCCCACGTCTCCATAGCCCATGTCGTCGATGAATATGATGACAACGTTGGGCTTGCGGAGATCGATTTCACCTGAGAGCAGATGAGGAGCCAGGATTGCGAGGAAGAAGGGAAGGAGTTTCATAATCGCTTTGGAAACGGTTCGTTTTCTATTTTTCGGGGAAGGGGCGCACAACCATGGACTGCAATTTCCAACTACCTGCGGATTCGACTCCAAAGTGGGGGTTTGGATCAAGTATCAGCCGATCCCCTTTTTTGAGAATACCAAGATCGCTGATGATGCCTTGCTGATCTTTGGCGTCATTGTCCGCATCCGTGCAATAAATGGCCAGAGGGGAATTCTTACCAACTCGGAAGAACCCCCCGCAACCTCCCTTTTCTCCTGCGGTCAAACCTACCGATTCGATCAAAACGTCGGATTGAAATCGGATGGCCAAACCTTCACCGGGTTCGACTTGGGAAGAATCCTGACCATTGACCCCCAAACCTTCATGATCCCTCACGCTTTCTCCTCCTTTGGTGGAAAGGAAAAAAGTCAAGGGGGAGGGAACGGGCAAAGGCTTTCGCCAATCCAGGCGGATTCGTGTTTTGGGCGCGATGGAAACAAAACGGTGTCCGCCTGCGTTGCGGTGGAGCAGGGCCGTGGAAACCAATCGTCTGACCAAGGGTTTCAGATTTTCGTCGGGCAAGCGATTTTTGGTTTCCATCGGATCGGAGCTTAATTCGAACAATTGCGTGGCTTGGGCCCGGCCCTCTCGCAAAAGCGAATCATCGAAGAATATTTTCCATTTGCCCGGTACGATCTTACGGTCGACTGCGGGGTTATCGATACGCATGGCGCATGCGGCTCCGTTTTCACCTTCCTTGTGATCGTTGTAGAACATGGGGCGCATGGGCAAGGGTTTCCCATGCAATGCGGGGGTCAGGTCGAAACTGTCTTCGGCTCCCTTATCTCCTTCCCTCAAGTCGGGAAGGTTAACCTTGAGGATGCTGGAAAAGGTGGCGAACAGATCCTGAAGTCCGATCAATTGATCACTCACTTTTCCGGGATTGCCGGCGTTTCCGTTTCCGATTTCACCATTTGGCCAGGAAAGGATGAATGGAACGCGGTGCCCGCCTTCGTAGCAACTGCCCTTATTGCTCCGGAATGGTCCCGTTGCCGTTTTCGAAGGGACTTCCGCTCCATTGTCCGACGTGAAGATCACCAAAGTGTTATCGAGAAGTTTCTTGCTGGGTCTGCGAGGATCTCTGGTTCTCTCGAGAAAGTCCAGCAACCGTCCGAGGGCGATGTCGTTCTCATAAATATAATCTAGACGGACCGAAGCAGGGTCTCCCGAAACCATTCTTCCGGCCCCCTTGACTTCCTTATCACCGATTTTCCGATCGACGGTGTACGGCCCATGATTTGAATTACTTGGGTAATAGAGAAAGAAGGGGTCAAAGGAAGTTTCCTGATTCCGCAAGTGCTGGTTCAAGAATTCCATCGCATGGTCGGAGTGACGACTTCCCAGAGAGTGCAAATCATAGGCACTCTGTCCCTTTTTGATTAATTGCTTTCCTTGTCCCGTGGCACCGATGACTCGACGGTTATGAATGTGGCCAGGGCCAATTGACTGGCTGGGTGTATTACGGTCCCCTTTTTTGTTTTTACCGGCTCGCAGTCCGGTCGTGCCAGCATCAGGGCCGGACGTACCGTGCGAGCGTGAGGTGAAACGCGCATAATCAAAGCCATGGTCACAAGGCCCGTCGAAAACATCTTTAGTCAGGTCAGCATCTTCCCATCCAGCGGCCGGTCGTCCATCTTGTCGGGTGTATCTCAGGCCAAGATGCCATTTGCCTACCATGGCAGTTGCATACCCGCAGGAGCGGAAGAGTGTGGCGAGGGTGGGGCGGTCCTTTTCAATCAGGGGATCTCCCTGCACCCCAAAGAGCACCCAATGTTTCATTCTGTCGCGCCATGGGTAGCGTCCGGTGAGTAATCCGTATCGGGTGGGCGTGCAACGAGAGGATGGAGTGTGAGCATCGGTGAAAAGCATGCCCATGTTCGCGAGCCTCTGCATGGCCGGAGTCAGGATCTGCTGGGCGTCGGAATTCTTAGTTAGAAACTGATAGGCGGAACTGTCGCCCATGCCCATGTCATCGGCCATGAACAGGATGACGTTGGGACGGTCTGGGAATTGTCCGCAGACCAGGAGAGGAAGAGCCGGGAGCAACCAAAAATTCTTCATTTGAGGATTGTAGTTGGGGGGTGGGATTGCTTGCAAGTCGATTGCTTGCCTGACTAGGGTTTAATTCAGGCCTGCGATGAAACTTTGCATTTTCTCAGTTATCTGTTCCGATCCCAGTAAAAGGCCTTTGTGATTTTCTTCCAGGTACTTTTGGGCATTGGGCGCATAGCCTTCGAAACACTTCATCCCAATCTTGCTCTGCTCTTCCTTTGCTCCGCCGCATTTGAGTAGCAAGGCTTGCTTCTGGTATTCGATGCGCACGCCGTCCGGCATCTTCTTGAGCGTGTCCTTCGCGAATTTTCTTTGGTCTTCCTGGTCGAGTATGAGGGCGACTGTGACGAGATTGCCCTCCATTCGGATGAATGGGAATTTCCTTTTTAACTTTCTTTCGATTAAGCTGAGAGTTCGCTTCGAGTACTTGGTCATTTCCGGAATGCGGGCATGCAATTGGCGGCCAAGTACTGCGTTCGCCTTCGCAATCACCTGAGACGCATTCGATAGCCTCAAGGTCTGAGCGCCGCAGAGTCTACTTTTTTCGTCGAGATAAAAACCAAGGTTCCGAACCTCAACGTTTTTGATGAGGGCTTCGATCAAATCCTTTTCGGGTAGTCCGAAAGGACTTTCTTCGGAGCTCAACTTGTTCGGTTCTTGTTTGAGCATCTCGGAAAGCCCCCTTTTGTCGTATTCGAAAATCCAGTTGCTGAAGAAAAAGGCTCTTTCCTGCTCGAGAACGGATTCCAATTGTTCAATTTGTTTTTGATTCAGGCTGTCCTTGGTCGTGACGTCATCCGGTCCGTTCTGAGAATTCTTCCCCTTAGCGAAATTCCCAAATATACCCTCGTACCTAAGGGTTACTCTTAGTTCATCTTTTTCTTCATCATGGACGTAAGTCAGTTTTTCCCGTTCAAATTCAATACATGAACTAAATGAAAAGACTAAAAGGAGAAGAGGGAAATTAAGTAGGCGATTCATTTTAAAAGGATTTTCGATTAATATTATCCAATCAAGCCTTATAAATTTCAGGCAGTAAAATTAGTTTGAAGTAACAAGCATTTCGAAGTCGTACTTTTTACCGTCCAATCCGATAACGGGTATGGTGATCTTTTCTCCTGACTTAACTTCCTTGATAAACAGAGTGCCGCCTTCTTTTAGGGGTTGCTCAAGATTTCTGGGTGAAGAACTTTCACCGGCGCGTAGCCCTAGCCATGCTTGCTTACCGTCTTTTTCGAGAAGAGCGCGAGGCTGTGATTTACTGAGATCCAATTTAAGTAGTCTGTAACCGGATGCTCCTTTTCCCTCCTCTAACCAAAAGCTGACGTCGGATCCTGAGAATGCTCCATAAGCCTTTCCGTTGATGCGAAAGCTTCCGCTTAGTTCTAGTTTTCTTGCCCATTCGGGTTGTGTATCCTCGGTAGGTAATTTTGCTTTATTCGAAAATAAGCCAGAGATTTCCGTTTGTTTATAAATCTCATTTGGGTCGTATATCCCATAAACGGCATACCCCTCCAATAGAATGCCATTTGCAGATTCGGATGGTTGCACCGCCATGCGAAAGCCTTGTTTTTCGCCTACAGCTCGCTCTTGTTCCACTTTGATTACCACCTTTGCGCCCGTCAGCGTGGAAATAATAGGAGCGGAAAGTACATTGCCTTCAGGAGATGACTCACGAAGTTTGGCCGCAATGTTTACCTTTTTTTATCGGTTGACGCATTTGCAAATAGTGAAAATGAGGCAAGGAGCAGGAGCAAAATTTTCATAAGATGACGTTTAGTTGGGAGTGAGTTTCGTAAAAATGCGGTCGTAAGCCGTACTCTTTAATATCTGGACCTCATCACCCTCTAATACACAAAATCTTGCAACCATATCCATCTTTTCTGCCATTTTCATACCGTCTTCCGGGCCAAGAATCATTAAAGCTGTGGCCCAGGCATCAGCATCTCGCGCAGTGGGCGCAAAAGCATTGACCGCGATAAGGTCGTGCTCGACGGGTCTACCCGTCCTTGGGTCAATTAAGTGTGAGGCACTCCGATTGGAGTCAGGATTGGGTTTAGTAAGTCTGTAACTTCCGGAGGTGGCCACAGCATAGTTTCGCAAGGGTACGGAGGCTATACCCTCTGCATTTTTTGTACGTCCATCTTCAAGACCGACTACCCAGCCTTTACCTTTCCTGCCTTTTCCCTCGGCACGGATCTCTCCTCCGATCTCGACCAAATAATTATTGAATCCCCAACGATCGAGAAGGTCACAAATAAGGTCGATGATTTCCCCTTTTGCGGAACCGGAAAGATCAAGCTGTAGGGTGGAGAACTGCTTTTGTAATTTTCCGTCGGGTAAGAGCTTCAACTGCGCGAGGCCGGTCATTCCAAGGGCTCTTCTAACTTCCTCCTCGGTGGGAATTGCGATTCGCGTTCTCGAGACCGGACCGAAACCCCAAAGATTCACGAGCGGGGCGATGGTCGGATCGAAGGCTCCATCGGTTTGGCGATGCATCCATTTTGCATGTTTGATGAGTTCGAGCAATTGAGGATGAAGACTCTGGGGTTCGGTTTTGAGGGTGGCGTTGAATTGAAAAAGGGCTGAGTCGGCTCGCCAATGAGAAAAGAGTTTGTCCGCCGCCTCCAATTTTTGCATCACTTCGCTTTCCAATTCATTCATGGAGAAGGTTTCTTTGCTGAGGATTTTAATAGACCAAGTCGTACCAAGGGCTTTTCCCTTTAGATCTATGAGCTTAAGTTGGGGCTCTGTGGCCAAATCTCCGCAACCGAAAAGGCAAAGGGCGAGCCCGAGAAAAAGTGGGACAGGGTTTCTCAAGTGAAAAAGAACAAGAGGAGGGAAAGGCCGAGTAAGGAAAAGCGGAGATAATCCCGCCGGTTCCAGCCTTGGTCATCGGGTTGGAATTCGAAAAGTTTGAGCATTGCTCCGGTGGGGCAGCCATAACGGCAATAGGCCATGGGAACGAAGGCCGAAGCAATCAGGCTGATTAGGGCAAGAGCAACCGTTACCGCTCCCGCGACCTGCCAAACGTATGCGTCAAAGGGTTCGAGCATGGCCAAGGTGTGAGCCGAGGTGGTGAAGGCGAGAAGAATGACCATGGCAAAGAGGACCGCGGGAAGCTTTGTCAGAGAACGGTCGATTTTCTTTGGCAGAAGAAGCGGTCGCTTGCGCAGTTTGCGCATCCATTGCTGGGCTGCCCCGTGTGGACAAAGCCTTTGGCAATAGAAGGCTTTTCCGGTGGTCATGGGCACGGTGAGGGCGGCGATGCTGAGAATTGCGAGGATGGGGGCCCTTTGCCAAGGAATGCCGTTTTGAGCCCATCCGGCGAAGAGAGCCTGAGAAAGAATGTCTCCGTTCGCCAAGCCCAGATAAGCGACGATCAGGATCTGAAGGCTGATGCGAAAGAATTTTGTCTTACCCCGTTTGGCGAAGGCCACGAAACCTGCAAACAGGATCACGGCAAGGGAACCCGAATCCCTTGCTTTCCATTGTACCCATGGCTTTTGAGCCTCCAAGGACCGAATTCTTTCCCGTTCCCAACTTCGGGCGACTTCAACAATCCCTTCGGCCATGGCCATGCTCGACATGGTTGCTCCGGAAACTCCTTCGACTTCTTCCTCGGTCAGGTTCATGTCCGCAAGTTGGCGAATCGATCGGCCCGTGAAAAGGGAGGCGAAGTAGGTGTCTTCGTTCGGGTAGTCCGCGTAGGGTTGATTCTCGAAACTCGAACGGATCTCCAAACTTTTCAGTGCCCCATTTTGATCAAAGGCCAAAAGGGAATCGATCGGTCCCTGATAACCGATGATCTGATCGGCATGGGGTGAGGTTCTTCCGACCGCTCCAAGTACGGAACCGTTGGCATCCGTGACTTGAAGCATGGAAGGGTGGGTTTTTGAAGGAGTCAATCCCACTGCCTGCGGAAAATGTTTCCTGATCTCCTCCATATCAATCGGGTTGGGGAACCGGCTGTTTTTTTTCGTGCCGCCGAAACGCAGGGCCAGGGCATCCGCGATGGCAAGGCTGGTCAGGGTGGCTCCCGAGACTGCCGACACATCGTCCAGCTGAGCGAGCCCTTCTCTGGATTTGCCCTGAAACTGTTCAAAGAAAGTGGGCTTCTCGAGGATTGCGTTTACGTGGTCGATTGTATCTCCGCTTGAGCGAATGGAGACGGAGGAGACGCGATCTTGCTCATCCCATATGACGAGAAGATTGGTCGACCCGGAAAAGCCAACTGCGGAATCACCGGTAGGAGAAGTCTGGGTAACTAAACCAATTCGTCTGTCATTTTCGTCAAGCGCCCAAAGTTCCGAAGAGTCGTTTGGGCTTTCGTTCAAGGAAAAGGCCCTAGGTAGAAGGTCTCGGACTTCGGGAAATTCGATGACTTGCCCAGTTTCCTGCAGCCTAAGAAGAAAATCCTGATGAGATAGATGGATCAGGCCTACAATGATCGAAAGAGCAAGAAACCGGGACAAGTTTCGGAATCCACGCCCTGGCCAATTCTTGCCCACGAAAATGATCAGTCAATGGGGTGCAGTTGGGCGGCGTCGACGTGTACGTTGCCGTTGGAGCCCTTTGCGGAAAGACGGACCATGACTTTCTGTCCTTTTCTCAGGGTGATTCGACCCACCGAATGAAAGCCGTTTTCAAAACTTGGTTTTTGGGTCATGTTCAGTATGGAGATCATTTTGAGCGCTTTGTCCCCAGTCACAACTTCCACTGGAACCGATTTCCCCCGATTGGGATGAGGTTGGTAAGCGATGCGAGTGTCATACTGTCCGGACTTGGGAGCTTCCAGAGTGAAAGTGGCGCTGCTTGCCGGGTCGTTCGAATATTGGTAACCATATGAAAAATAGGGCCTGAGTCCATGTCCCTTGTTCCATTTTCCCTTAAAGGACGCCTTGACGTCGTCCACCACTCCGGGGAATTTCTTTGGATCCAATCCATTGGGAGCCCCATGCGCGCCCGCCAGTTCCATGGCATCGGAGGGAATGGTGATCTTATCGTGAACGGTGGCTCTGAAGGCCTTGCCCGGCAAGTTGATCAGTTCGATCAAGTCGTCGAGGTAGCGGTTGTAGACCTCGCGGGGGAGGCAGTCTCGTTGGATGCAAATGGAAGCGGCCCGTCCAACGACCTCGCCCATCATGCCACAGGTTTTCATTACCCGGACGGTTCCGAGAGCCTCGTGGGTGACGCTGATGCAACGACCTGCCATGAAAAGGTTTTCAACGTTACGCGAATAAAAGCACCGATAGGGAATGGGGTACCCGTACGATCGATCGACTCCTTTTCCGTGGACGGCGTAGGCAATGAACGGATTGTCGGGAAACTTTTCCGCGTATTGCTTTTTGGGGTAGTGCAGGTCAATGCTCCAAGTGCTGGGCACACATCCATCGGGGAAGTCTCGTTTGGAGACAATGTCCTCTTCCGTAAGAACCACGTCTCCGAGGAGGCGGCGGGATTCCCGAGGCCCGCCGACGTAGGCGACCCAGGTAAGTTTCGCATTCTTGTGATCCCTTGCCCCATCGCGATTCTTCATCGCATTGAAGGCGCCGAAGACTGCCCGTAAATTCCAGTCGCGAATTCCCTCTGCGTCACCCAATGGATCCTTATCGTATCCGCTTTCCCAAAACCATTCTCCATGAAATCTTCTCGGATAGGGAAAGTCAGCCATGTTTAAGTCCAAGGCCCAGGTAGTCTTGGAGAAGGGGACTTCCTTTTCCTCATTCGCCCAAGTCCACATGTTGCTCATGCCCATTCTTCCTTTTGGGGTCATGGTATGATCGGCTCCGGCAAGAAAGCCAACGGTTCCATGTCCCGTGGCATCCACGAAGAGGGTGCCGGAGAAGCGGGTCACTTGTCCGGAGCGAACGTCAAAGGCGTGAACTGCGGAAATCCTTTTGCCTGTCTTCTCAACTTTGAAGGCATGATGGAAAAGTTGCAGGTCGATGTTCCTTTCGGCCCGAACGATCGCTTCCTTTTTGGCATCCTCGAATTCCTCATAGGTGCCGGGAGACTTTTTGGCATGGTCGCAAATCTCTTCAATGATCTCCCCGATCCGCGGGTATTTCCCGCGTCGTATGTTTCCCTTTGCCCAGACCCGTATTTCACTTGATCCGTTTCCACCCAATACTCCCCGGTCTTGAATAAGAACCACTTTACAGCCCATGCGGGCTCCCGAAATGGCCGCTCCCAATCCTGAATAACCGCCTCCCACCACGACCAGATCATAGTCCTTGTCGATGGGCTTTTCGCTGATACCCAAAAGGTCACGCCGCCAAGCCGCGAGAATTTTTGAGTCATTGGGTGGCGTTTTGCCCGAGGAACTCAGAAAAATCGCGTCGCATCTGCCGTTGAAACCAGTGAGATCTCCAAGGCTGATGGTATTTTCTCCCTTCCCAAGCGTGATCGCTCCTCCCTCCTGCCAGTGCCATTCGGCTCCCCGAGTCCCGAAGGTAGTTTCGAGCGCTTTTCCGTTTATCTTGATTTGGAATCGCCCGGGCTGCCCTTCTGCCTTCCAACGCGCGACCCAGTCCTTGGTGCGGGCAAACAATTGATAGGTTCCGCCGTTCTTGACTTGGAAGGTTGTCTTCGCATCCCTCACCGGTTCGCCTAATCCATGAGCCAGAAGGTAGGGGGAACCCATTTCACGGATAAATTGAGTATCGAGTTTCCATCCGCCATGTTCGGAAAAGGATTCGGCTTCGATGAGAATTTCTTCAGCTTGCAAAAACAAGGCCGGCGTGAGTAGAAGGAGGAGGGAGTTTAGGAATTTGTTCATGGTAAAAAAGTGACTTTGCGGTGAACATTGTATGCACCAAGGGAAAATGCTTCATCGGCTCC
The DNA here is from genome assembly GCA_002692605.1 of Opitutia bacterium. Classification (GTDB taxonomy): domain Bacteria; phylum Verrucomicrobiota; class Verrucomicrobiia; order Opitutales; family Seribacteraceae; genus Seribacter. The sequence continues at coordinate 19,027 of NZLE01000029.1, read as the reverse complement.
TTCCCTCGTCGAGAAATTTCTGAAGTTCGGCTTTCATCCTTTCGAAGACCTTGGGCCTCTTGTCCGCCAAGTTGTTCTTTTCAGTTGGATCCTCGGAAAGATTGAACAGAGCATATCTGGGAACCTTCTGCCCTCTTTGGCTTCCAAGCAATTTGTTCACCTGAAAGTTGTTGGTCTTCATTGAATCATGGCGTTGCAATTTCCAATTGCCGACTCGATAACCGTAATTCCCTCCTCTTCCGTTGTCTTGCTGAATCAGATGAGGTCGACCTTTGGCGCTGGGCTTGCCAAGGAGAGCATCCATGACGTCCAGGCTGTCCAGGCACGCGTCCTCGGGGAGTTCGACTCCAAGATGACCGGCGAGGCTTCCCGCCAAATCGATCGTGCAAACCATCCGATCCGAAACCCCGGCCTTGATCGTTCCCGGCCAGTAGGTGATGAAGGGCGTACGGGTTCCACCCTCGAAGATGCTGTACTTTCCACCGGAGTAAGGGCCGGCGGCCCGGTGGTCCCCCATCTTTTCGAGGGCTTCGTCGGCGTATCCGTCATCACCGACAGGTCCGTTGTCCGAGCAGAAAACGATCATGGTGTCTTTTTCCAATCCTTCCTTTTTGAGGCACTTCACGATTTCTCCCACGCACCAGTCAAGTTGTACGATGACGTCTCCTCGATAGCTTAAGGCGGAGGTTCCCCGAAAGCGCTCGTGGGGAATGCGTGGAACGTGCAAGTCATGAGAGGCGAAAAAAAGGAAAAAGGGCTGGTCTTTGTTTCGTCCAATCCACTCCTTGGATTTTTCCACCCATTTGTCCGCCAAATCTTCGTCGCGAAAGCGGGCCGCATGTCCTCCCGTGTAAAAGCCAATGCGACTGATACCGTTGTGGATGGTCGAGTTGTGGCCGTGGGTCCAGTCCATCTTCAGGGTATCACGATGGGTAATCCCGGTCGGGTGATCCTCGCTTGGCTTTTTCATTCCAACCCATAACGGATCCTTTGGGTCCAAGTTCAGCACACGATGGTTCTCCACGTAGACCTGAGGCACACGATCATTGGTGGTAGGCAGTAGGAAATTGTAGTCGAACCCGATCTCACGGGGTCCCGGTTTCAGTTTGTCATTCCACAGAGGTCCCACTCCCTGCGCCCCCAGGCCCAAATGCCATTTTCCCACCACTGCCGTTTTGTACCCTGCTTGTTTGAGCAAATCGGGCAGGGTGTAGGTCTCTTCGGGTATGATGAGGGGTGAACTGGGAGGAGCAATTCCAGTGTTCTTTCCGCGAAAGGCATAGGTTCCGGTGAGAAAGGAGTATCGGGTAGGGGTGCAGGTGGAAGCGGAACAGTAACCGCTGGTGAATTTAAGCCCTTCTCGGGCTAAGCGGTCAATATGCGGAGTCTTGAGATTCTTCGGTTTCGCTCCATAGCATCCGAGGTCTCCATAGCCCAAGTCATCGGCCATGATCACGATGACGTTGGGTTTCCTGGCCAACGCTCCCAAAGTAAGGAGTGCGGGAAGGACGTAACATGCGCAAAAAGTAATTTTTTTCATTTGAAAGGCAGGTGTTGAGGAAAATCCAGTGAACGGGTTGAGGTTGGTGGGGCTCGTTGGGGAGCCTCCGAGCATTCCAAGAATGTTTCCGGAAAGGATTTTCGTCAAGAAGTCACTTGGCCGAAGATTAAAAAAATTGGCTGACCGGATTATTTGTTTTTCAAAGGCTTGCATCAAACGAAAGGATTTCTTTTTGTGGAAAAACTTCCATGGAATATGGACTCATTCCCAGTCTCCTCTCTCTCGCCCTCCTCTTTTGGTGGAGGTCGGTGGTTCTGTTCAAGAGGACCGTGGAAGACGTTCCGACTTCCAAGGTGAAGGGGGTATTCTACGGTTTGAACGAGGTCAAGGGTTCGGTTCAATCGAACGCTCCTTTGCAGACATACCTAACCGAGCGTCCAAGTGTCTGGTACGAATGGAGGATTTCAGAACGTTGGAGGAAAACCGAGACTTACAGGGATAAGGATGGAAAAAGAAAGACCCGCACCAGGAGCGGTTGGCGAACGATCGATTCGGGAGAGAATTTCCAGCCTTTCTTTCTGAGGGACGAAACGGGGCAATTGCTCGTCGAACCGGAAGGGGCAAAGGTGGACGCTCCCTCAACGATGTCCTGCATTTGCAGTCCATCCGATCCAATTTACTATGGGAAGGGACCGGAACGGGCGATTGCGAATTCAACTCACCGAAGAAGGTTTACCGAAAGTTCTCTGACTCCGGGCCACGCCATCTACGTTCTCGGTCCGGCGAAGCTCAGGGAAGACGTTGCCCAACCCATGATCGCCCAGAGCAAGGAGGCTCGGTATTATTTCATTTCAACCAAGTCGGAAGCCGAGATCATTCGATCAAGGAGCATATGGGCTCTCCTGATCATGCTCTTTTCGTTTCTGTTCTCTTTGGCGGTCCCCGTCGTCGCAATTTCGGCGGAGACCGGATCGGATCCCCAGCAAGTCCTGACCCAGAGCCCGGAATGGGTGATCCTCTCCGGATTGTCCTTTCTAGCCGTTGCGGGTCTTTTTTACCTTTCGCTCCTCTACAACGGATTGATCCGAGTCCGCAATCGGCTCTTCCATGCCTTGGGTCTGATCGAAATTCAACTGAAGCGCCGTCATGATTTGATTCCCCGGTTGCTTGAATGTGTGAGGGGCATCTCGGACTATGAGCGTGAGGTGCAGGAACTTGTGACTTCGGCGCGAACGACGGGAGCGACCGAGACCCGGTTTGGAGCAGGTGAAGTTGGTGAGGAGATAAACCGGGGGGCGAGTTTGGTCGGGGGCTTGTTTGCCTTGTCTGAAAATTACCCGGATTTGAGTGCCGATGAAAACTATGCCTCCTTCATGAAGGAACTGGTCGATACGGAGGATCGTATCGCATTGGCCCGGGCCTTTTACAACGACAGCCTTCTCGCGCTACGGGACCGGTTGCTCACCTACCCTGACGTTTTGGTTGCCAAATGGTTCCGCTTCAGGTCAGGAAAGAACCTGACTCTTTTGCCGGAACCCCAGATCGCTCAAGTTCCCAGGGTTTCTTTGTAAACGTCCCAGCTTGCTGAACTTTGGCAAAACCTAACGGTTCATGATCTCTTCGATTTCCTCGGCCTCGATGGGAATCCGGGAAGTGAGATTCAAGGGCCCTGATGCGGTGATTTGAACGTTATCCTCCAGTCTCACGCCAAAGCCCTCTTCCGGAAGGTAGATTCCGGGTTCCACGGTGAAGACCGAGTTTTCCTTGAAATGGCTCTGGCCGTTGGAAACGTCGTGAACGTCCAGACCAAGCGAGTGGCCTAAGCCATGCATGTAGAATTTGCGGCATGCGGGTTGATCGGGATTTTGCTTTTTGACCTGTTCCTTGGTGATTAGTTTGAGCCGGAGCATCTCCTCAGTCATCATTTCGTGAGAATCGTTCTGCCATTCCTTGAGGGCCTTGCCCACGGTGGCGTTGGCGATTGACTTTCGAAGGACGCGAAGAACCGACTTGTAGACTTGCTTCTGACGCCGTGAAAATTTTCCGCTAACGGGAACGGTTCGGGTAAGATCGGCATTGTAGTTTGCGTAGCAGGCTCCCACGTCCATGAGAAGAAGATCGCCTTTTTTGCAAGTTTGATCGTTCTGCAGATAATGCAGGACGCAGGCATTGGATCCGGAAGCAACGATTGGGGTGTAGGCGAATTTGCAGCGGCGCCTGATGAATTCCCTGGACCATTCCGCTTCCACTTGGAACTCGGTGACTCCAGGCTTGATCATGCGTAAGGTTTTGCGAAACCCACGATCCGTGACCTCAATGGCCTGCTTGATCAGTTTGATTTCCTCACGGTCCTTGCAAAAGCGCAAGTCATGAAGATGCGGAGCAAGTCGTTCGACTCGATGAAGCGGATAATCGGAGCGGAGTTTTTGGTTAAATCGTTGATCGCGGGTCTCAACCGTTTTTTCCGCTCGGCTGTGTTCGTTTTCGTTCAAATAGAACGTGTTTCCTTCCGCAGCAAGTTGCTGCATTACGTCATCGAATTCCTTCACCCAATGAATGCTCCGAATGCCGGAAATCGTGGTGGCCTCTTCCTTGTCGTGCTTGTGACCTTCCCAGATCTTCAAGTGTTCGCTGGGTTCGCGCAAAAAGAGGATTTCGCGGTGCTTGGGATTCGAGGCGCTTGGAAACAGGACAAGAATGGACTCTTCCTGTTCGATGCCGCTGAGGTAAAACAAGTCGGAGTTCGGATGCAGGGGCAGCGTGCCATCGGCGTTGGTGGGCAGAACGTCGTTGGCGTTGGCGAAGGCGATTGCCCCAACCGGAAGCCGTTCCGCCAACCGTTCTCTATGCTTGGCGAATAGGGTGGAGTCGATCGGCAGATGACGCATGATTTTTGGGGTTGGCGAAGAATCGGAAGAAAAATGGCTCAGGTTCGAAATGGAAACACCAAGTTAGGGAAGTTGTCCGGGCTGGCAAGAAAACACCTTCTCCCGCGCACACGATACTAAGCACGGGAATTGGGGATCAACTCTTTCCATATTGCAAACGGTATTGCCTGGGGGTCATTTGCATTCTCTTGCGAAATTGCGCGGTGAAGGCGCTTTGGTCGCAAAAGCCGAGATCATAACCGATTTCAGCCAAACTCCGAGAGGATTCCCGAAGCCACGCGCAGGCTTTCCCGACCCGAGCTCGTAGGAGAAACTGTTGCGGAGTCAATCCGGTCACCTCCTTGAATCTGCGATTCAATTGCCGGTGGGATAATCCGTTTTCCTTGGCCACCGCACTCATTTTCGGGGCATTCCGGCAGTCTCGTCGGATTTGCTCCATTACGGTTTGAATTTTTTTGTCTTTGGTGAGATCCAAGCCCGTTTTCTCATAACGCTGCACCGTTCCCATCACGCCAATTGTTTCTCCCATACGATTGATGATGGGAAATTTGTTGGTTTGGTACCACGCTGGAATTCCCTGTTGCGTCAGGAAAAGTTCGACTAATCCAGTCATCGGTTTGGAGTTTGTCAGAACCCACTCGTCGTCCTTTCTGAACTTGCGGGCCAGAGGTTCGGGAAAAAGCTCAAAGTCGTTTTTCCCCAACAGTTCCTTTTCGGAACGGAGACCAAGTCTTCTGTAAAAATATGGATTGGCGAAGATTAAACGAAACTCATTGTCCTTTGCGAAGAAAGACAGACCGTCGAGCGAGTCGAGTAGCCAAAGAAAGCTTGAGGTTGAATCAATTTCTTCAATGAATTTTTTTTGTCTTTGTGAAATTATGGCTTGCTTCATATGACTAACTTTTAACAAAAAATGACGAAGTCAACCTATCGTTTGGGAAGCGCTCATGGTATGATATTCGCTTAACCCATTGACTTAGCCACAAAGCCCTTCATCCACCTCATGCCGCTCCAAACATTGCTGGCTTGCCTCGTTTTCCTATTTGCATGGAATTTACGCGCCGACCCCATTCGTATTCTTTTTCTTGGACACGAGAGCGAGCATCATAATTCCAACGAATATTATCCGATGCTGGCCAAGGCTCTGGGGCGCGATGCCATCTACTTCGATTACCTGACTTCGGTGAATCAGGCCTTGGACGACGAGGAGTACCTAAACCGTTTTGACGGTCTTCTTCTTTATGCCAACCATCCCAAACTGACAGCAGTCCAATGGAAGAACCTCTTGGGTTTCGTGAGAGGTGGGAAGGGATTCGTTCCGGTGCATTGCGCGAGTTGGTGCTTCTCGAACATTCCCGAATACGACCAACTCGTGGGCGGTCGTTTCAAAAGTCACCAAGGAGCGGTATTCAGCCCTCGAATCGTAGCGGAAGGACATCCGGCGGTTTCGGGTGTTGATAAGTTGGAAGCGTGGGACGAAACCTACTTTCATACGCGGCACAATCCAAAGGATCGAACCGTTCTGATGGTGCGGGACGCCATGCCCGGTGACCCTCATGAAAAACCCGAGCCCTGGACATGGGTTAGAACCGAAGGCAAGGGTCGGGTCTTCTACACGGCTTCCGGACATGACGAGCGCGTGTGGAGCAAACCCGAATTTCATCAACTCCTCAAGCAGGGAATCCTTTGGGCGGTGGGTGATCAGGTTCGTGAGCGCTATGATGGATTTCTGGCAAATCGAGTTCCGCTGGAGTACGAGAAGCGGGATCACGTTCCAAACTATGAAAAAAGGCCGGAACCCTTGCCTTTTCAGTTACCGCTTTCTCCTGAGGAAAGCATGAAGCACACTCAGGTACCAGTGGGATTTAAACTCGAACTTTTTGCGTCTGAGCCTGACATAGTGAACCCGATTTATTTCCAATGGGACGAACGCGGACGGCTTTGGGTCGTTGAAACCGTGGACTACCCGAATGAATTGAAGGACGGTCGTACGGGAAACGATCGGATCAAGATTTGCGAAGATACCAACGGGGATGGAAAGGCCGACAAGTTCACCATCTTTGCGGAAGGTTTCAATATCCCGACTTCGATGACTTTTGCGAGAGGGGGGGTGATCCTGGCTCATGCTCCGGACTTTCTTTTTCTAAAGGATACCGATGGGGACGATGTGGCGGACCTCAGGGAAGTCCTTTTTACGGGATTCGGAACGGGGGATACGCATGCGGGTCCAAGCAACCTCCGATACGGATTGGATAATTGGATTTACGGAACCGTCGGATACTCCAGATTCAAGGGCGAGGTCGGCGGAGAAGAGTTCAATTTCGGATCGGGCACCTTCCGTTTCAAATCCGATGGATCGAAGATGGAATTCCTTCATCAGTTCAATAACAACACTTGGGGAATTGGTTTCAATGAAGAGGGAGACGTATTCGGATCCACCGCAAATAACAATCCAAGCTTTTTCGGAGGTGTTCCCAATCGGGTGTATCGGGGGGAAAGGGGTACGACCGCCAGAATGATCGCAAGTTCGCCGATATTCCATCCCATCACTCCCAACATCCGCCAAGTGGATGCATTCAATGCCTACACCGCAGGTTGCGGGCATGCTTTCGCGACCTCATCCGGTTTTCCGGAATCCTGGCGCAACCGCAGAGCATTCGTTTGTGGCCCGACAGGTCATCTTCTCGGTATGTATGACGTGCGAGCGAAGGGATCGGGTTTTGAATCCGTCAATGCATACAGCCTGGTGGCGAGTTCGGACGAATGGTTTTCTCCAATCGTAGCCGAGGTTGGACCCGACGGGAATCTTTGGATTGCCGATTGGTACAACTTCATCATCCAACACAACCCAACTCCCAACCTAAACCGTGGCGGATATGAGGCGCAACGCGGACCTGGGAATGCGCACGTCAATCCCAACCGCGACCGTCGACATGGTCGCATTTACCGATTGGTTTACCAAAAAAACCAGGCCCCAGCGTTCGATTTGGAAAATGCTTCCTGGAAAAAACTGGTCGAAGCCCTCGGACATGACAACATGTTCTGGCGTCTGACCGCCCAGCGTCTTCTCGTCGATGGAGGTCACAAAAAAGCAGTGCCTTCGCTCGCCAAGCTTCTTTCTCATCCCGCTCCGAAATCCTTGCACGCGCTGTGGGCTTTGCAGGGATTGGGTTCCTTGAAACAAGACGCCCATGCCAAATGTCTCGTCTCGAACGATCCTGCCCTTCGGCGCAATGCGGTCCGAGCTCTTTCCCATGAATCGAAGGGTCAGCAGATGCTTCATGACGGAGCTACCTTGGCTGACGATGATCTTTTGGTCCGCCTTGCCTCTTTCGTCAAACTGGCCTCCTTTCCGCGTGACGAGAGAACCAGGGATATTGCTTCTTTTCTCATGCGTGTGGAGGAAAATTTCAAGGATGAGTGGCTCCGTTTGCCCCTTCAGGCTCTGGGTGCCGAGGAAGCCAACCTGATGGGCTATGAAAAGGGTCCCAACCTTTTGCCTAACTCATCCTTTGAGTTGATCGATGGCAAGTTGCCCAAGGGTTGGCAGGTACGAACCTACAGCGGGAGCGGTTTCATGGAGCATCTTGTGGAAAGGGCGAGGAAGGCGGTCAAGTCCGGGAAGTCTTCCCTGCGCATCTCATCCAATGGTGGCCATGATACGAGCGCTTATGCCAGCGTGGACCTGAAGTCAGGAGTCCGCTATTCGCTTTCTGCCTGGATCAAGACGGATAAGGTCGCGGGGGGGGGTATGGGAGCCCTTCTCAACGTTCATGAACTGCAACAAAAAGCCATGACCAAAGGCCTTCGTGGAACCAACGATTGGAGGAGGGTGGAGACCGCCTTCGTGAATCCTTCCAATCGACGCGTGAGCGTTAACTGTCTTTTTGGTGGTTGGGGGCGTTCCACGGGCAAAGCGTGGTTTGATGACATTTCCCTCAATGAGATGATTCCCGTTTACAGGAAGGAGAACAAGGTGGCATCGAGAGAGGTCGACCAGAGTCTCAGGCTTGATGCCGTCACCGGCCTTCTGTTCAGCGAGACTGAGCTCAAGGCCAGGCCGGGTCTTTGGACAAGCCTGCGTTTCGGCAATACCGATAACATGCCGCACAACCTTGTCATCGTGGCTCCCGGAACTTACGAATCAGTCGGAGCCGCTACGGACCTCATGCTTTCGGATCCCGACGCCGTATCCAAAAATTACGTGCCCGATGATGCGAAGGTAATAGCCCAGACCCCCATGGTTCTTCCCAAGTCTACCTTCGAACTTGTTTTCAAGACCCCCGAAAACCCCGGTCGGTATCCTTTTTTATGTACTTTCCCCGGGCATTGGCGATTGATGAAGGGAGTACTGATCATCTTGCCTTGACCCTCAACCATTGATTTCACTTACACCTTAACCAAAAGCAAACACCCCATGAGTATCGAAAAACCAAAAGTAGCAATCATCGGACTGGGATTCGGCGCCGAATTCATTCCTATCTACCAAAGGCATCCCAATGCTGAAATCGTAGCCTTGTGTCAGCGGAATGAGGAAAACCTGAACAAGGTCTCCGACGAATATGGAATCGCAAAGAGATTCACCAAGTACGAGTCTCTTCTTGAGGATCCGGATATCGATGCGGTCCATATCAATACCCCAATCCCTCACCATGCGGAAGCCACCTTGCAGGCCATGCGGGCAGGAAAGCACGTCGCCTGCACCGTGCCGATGGCGACTTCGGTCGAGGATTGCGAATCCATCGTTCGTTTGTCCGCGGAGAGTGGGATGAAATACATGATGATGGAGACCGTCGTTTATGCCCGGGAATTTCTCTACATGAAGGAACTCTATGACAGCGGGGACCTCGGTAAGTTGCAGTTCCTCAAGGCGAGTCATCAGCAGGATATGGACGGCTGGCCGGGGTACTGGCCCGGTCTTCCTCCAATGCACTACGCCACTCATTGCGTGGGGCCCGTACTCGGTCTGGGAAGGCATGAGGCGGAGTACGTCAGTTGTTTCCCGAGCGGAACCATTCGCGAGGAGATGCACGGGCATTACAATTCACCCTTCGCCGTGGAAACCACCCATCTCAAGTTCCGCAACAGTGACTTGAGCGCCCAAGTCTATCGATCTCTCTTCGACGTTGCCCGCCAGTATCGCGAGAGCTTCGAAGTGTACGGATCCCAAAAGGCGGTGGAATGGCCGCTGGTCGAAGGTGAACCTTTGGTCGTGCACACCGCGAAAAAACCCGAACCTGAAATTCCGGAAAAGGTGGAATGCCCTGATTTTGCGAAATTACTGCCCGAGGAAATCGCCCCATTCACAACTGGAGGGGTTTACTCCAATGAGGATGGTGAAGAACATTTGAGTTTCACCCAAGGCGCAGGTCACGGCGGTTCGCATCCTCATCTCGTTCATCAGTTCGTGGAGTTGCTCCGTGGCGAAGGGGAGGGCTATCCCAATGCCGTTCAATCCGCAAATATCACACTCACCGGTATCCTTGCTCATGAATCCGCCCTCAAGGGAGGTGAGCTTATTCGCTTGCCTGACTGGAGCATGACTTCCTGACCAGGTCGGAGCCGAAAAGCTCGGAATGAAAAAGTGGTTCATGGGCTTGCTTGCCTTGCCTTGGGTTTGGACCTTTGCGGAAACCAAGCCGAACGTCCTGTTCATCAGCATTGATGACTTGAACGACTACATCTCTCCTCTGGATAATCATCCTGGAATCAAGACTCCGAACTTCGAGCGCTTGGCTGGTCGTTCGGTTACCTTCGCCAACGCCCATTGCGCATCTCCCGCCTGCCACTCCTCTCGCGTTGCGGTGATGACGGGAGTGCATCCGGTCCGTTCGGGGATTTACCGTAACATGTTCGGAGCTCATGGACCCCGTTGGCGTCATGAATCAAAGGTCTTGGAAAAGGCTGTGGTTTTGTCTCAGCATTTTCGGGATCATGGATATTGGTCTGCGGGGGGGGGGAAGATTTTTCACACGCTTCAATGGACTCCCGGAGATTCCCAGAACGATCCCGATGCCTGGGATGAGTACCGCGGAGATCCCTTGGATCCCATTTCAGCGGATTGGCCCAGACCCGAGAGTACCAAAATTGATCAGAATCAGGGATTCGTGGGCAAGCGTCCCTTGGGTAATCACTACTTTGGGGCAGCGGTGATTGAGCAGGAAGAGGAGACCTATGGTGATCATTTGGTGGTGGATTGGGCGATCGAGCGGATGAAGGAAAAAAGAGACAAGCCATTGTTTCTGGCAGTGGGTCTGTTCCGTCCCCATATTCCCTTCGAGGTTTCCCAAAAATGGTTCGATCTTTACCCCATGGAAAAGGTTCAACTTCCGAAATTCTTGGATAATGATTTGGAAGACGCCCGGCCCCACGGAAGAATGAGTTGGCACAAATGGGTGACCGATAACAAGCAATGGAAGCATCTTATGCGGGGCTACCTTGCCAGCATCAGCTACGTGGATCATCAAGTTGGTCGTCTGCTTGACGGTTTGGACTCCTCCGGTCTGAAGGGCAACACCATCATCGTTTTGTGGACCGATCACGGTTTTCATATCGGGGAAAAGGAAAACTGGGAAAAGTTTGCGCTCTGGGATCAGACGACTCGGGTGCCCTTGTTCATTCATGCTCCGGGTATGAGCGCGGATGGTCGCAAGTCCCGTCAGCCGGTTACTCTGACCGATCTTTATCCGACTTTGTGTGACCTTGCCGGTTTGCCGACGCCCGTCCAATGTTCGGGAGTCTCTCTCGTCCCTCAATTGAGAAATCCCGACAAAAGGAAAAAATCCCTTTCTCTCACCTCCTTTCAATTTTGGGGAGATTCCGCTCCCGCTCATGCGGTCTCCGATGATCGTCACCGTTGCATTCGATATCCGGATGGGTTCGTGGAATTGTATGACTTGAAATCCGACCCCCACGAATTCACCAATTTGGCTGCAGACGATAAGTATTTCAGAATCAAAAATAGGCTTTTGACGGGGATGCCCAAAGAGGTAGCGGAAATGGCAAAAATCCCCAAGATCTCTCCCTGGAACCGGCAACGAGGCCATCGATCGGGGCAGGCATTCACCCATGCGAACAAGCCCTTTGTCTTTTCATTCGAGGTGAAACCCGCCAAGTCGAATTCCGTGGGAGTGATCGCAAGTTGTGGGGGGATCGTCAATGGATACTCCATATACGTCAAAGAGGGTCAGTTGAGATTTGCCATTCGGCGGAACAATCGTCTTCACGAAATAGGCGCACCCGTTCCCGAAGAGGATTTCGTCGTATTGGTTATGCTTGAGGCCAGTGGTGGGATGAGTCTCGAAATCAATGGGCGTCTTCAATCAAGTGGGGATGCAGGTGGGCTCATCGGGGTTGTTCCCAATGAGGGTTCGGCCATCGGACGCGATGACTTGACGCCGGTCGGCCGATACTCGCCCCCCTTTGCTTATCAGGGTGAGGTCCGAAGAATCGCAAGGTGAAACCCTCTTATCCGCTTTTCCAAACCTCCAAAGGAAATAGTATGTCCATATCCTTTCTAATGATCCATTATTTCGATTCCGATCTTGTCCGTTTATGAAAAAAAGCAAATACCCTTGGAAGGCGGTCCTTTTGGCACTGGCAAGCGTACAGCCGGTTCAGGCTGTTGAAATGAACCGTGAACTTGGCTTGATTTTTCAGGCGCTTGCCAACAGCGAAAGTCCGGAGGTTCAGGCAAATCTTCTTCGGGGTACCCTGGCCGGACTTTCGGGCAAGCGGGATTTGTCACCTCCCAAGTCATGGCATGCCTTGCGCGGCAAACTCGTTCGTTCCAAGAGTCCTGAAGTGGTCAAGTTAGCTGGCCAACTCAGCCAAATCTTTGGAGATCTTTCCGTAAGTGAGGATGCCTTGAAACTTGTTCTTAATGAAAAAGCGGAGGCTGAAGAACGAAAGGAAGCGCTTGTGGGTCTGGTTGCAATGCGGTTCGAGGAGCTTCCGAAGAACCTCAAATCATTATTTGGCACACCCTTGCGAATCGATGCGATTCGGGCCTATTCCTCCTTTGATTATTCGGAAACCGCCAAGGATTTGCTCTCGGAATATGAAAAGTTCGATACGATTGCCAAACGGGCCACAATTGATACTCTCGCATCAAAGAAGTCCTATTCCCGAGCACTGCTCGAAGCTATGCGAAAAGGAAAAATCGCCAAATCGGATATTCCGAACTACACCGCTCGCAGTTTAAATGAAAGCTTGGGGGAATCCTTCCGAGAAGCATACGGAGAACTGATCGAAATGGGCGAGCTTTCGAAAATTGGCATTAAGCCCGTCAAGCCGATGCCCGATGGTTTTGCAGATGCGCGCCGAATCGACGTAGGGGTTTTGCCCGGCTTGAAATTCGACACCTCTCGCATCAAGGCAAAGGCCGGTGAAAAAGTTTACTTTGTTTTTCCCAACGACGATTCCAGCGGTATGATGCATAATCTCGCCATCATCACTCCAGGTTCAAGCCAGACCGTAATGGACGCTGCCGTTGCCATGGGCGCCACGGGTCTCAAGAAAAACTTCATTCCGGAAATACCCGAACTCCTTGCCTCCACTCCGCAGGTTGCCCAAGGTATGCAATACACTCTCTATTTCGCAGTGCCGGAAGAACCCGGAGACTACCACTTCATCTGCACTTATCCCGGGCATGGATTGATCATGCAGGGTGTTTTCGCCGTTGAGTAATCCAACCTGACGAATCCCAGTTTCAAATGATGTCCGAGAGCCTATCCCAAACAATTGCAAATCCCCGAAATCATGGATCTTATCGCCCGCAAGTAACCCAGAAACCAAGCGCCGCTCCAATGAAAACGATCTTTTCCTTCCTCCTTCTCTGTCAATTCCTTATTCCGATTATGGGGGCGGTGAAGACCAGCAACGCGCCTTTCCTAAAGCCCGACGAGGCCATCGCAAAGATGAAGATTCTTAAGGGGTTCGAGGTCAAGGCTTTCGTATCCGAGCCCGATATTGGAGAAGCCATTGCCTTTTGTTTCGATTTCAGGGGACGTCTCTGGACGCTTGAGAACTACAACTACCAAACACGTAAAGCCCACAGCGAAGACAAGAGAAACCGCATTCAAATTTTTGAGGACGTCGACGGGGATGGTGTGTTCGATAAGAAGAAGACTTTTACCGAGAACCTGACTTTCAGCTCCGGCATTGCCGTCGGAATGGGAGGAGTTTACGTTGGGATGCCTCCGGAATTGATTTTCATTCCCGATGCCGATGGGGATGACAAGCCCGACGGTCCGCATGAGGTTCTTCTCGACGGTTGGGGAATTCAGGATCGGCATGAAACGCTGAACAGTTTCATATGGGGGCCGGACGGTTGGCTCTATGGCTGTCATGGAGTTTTCACTCAGTCTCGTGTTGGTCGTCCCGGACAGAAGGATGAGGATCGGCAATTCATCGATGCGGGGATTTGGCGGTTTCATCCTCATTCGAAGGAATTTGAAGTCTTCGCCGAGGGTTTGTCCAATCCTTGGGGGTTTGATTTCAATGACATGGGGCAGGGCTTTGCCACTTGTTGCGTGATTCCTCATCTCTTCCACGTCGTTCAGGGCGGGATTTATCACAAGCAAAGCAAAAGGAACGTCAATCCCTTCGTGTATGACAACATCAAGACCATTCGCGACCACGTTCACAAGTCAGCGCATGGGGGAGCTCGCTTCTATTTGGCGGACGTTTTTCCGGAGAAATACCGTGATCAACTTTTCATGTGCAACATTCACGAACATGCCGTTTTGATCGACTACATGGTTCCAAAGGGCTCGAGCTTCATCGGGAAGCACGGTCCGGACTTTATGCTCGCAAACGATTTGGCCTGGGTGGGTTTCAGTGTGGAGACCGGTCCGGACGGCGGAATCTACATATTGGATTGGCACGATCAAAATATTTGTGGAAATGAGATCAGGTTCGCCAATTCCGCAAGAGTCTACCGCATTATGCCCAGAGGGGTGAAAGGTCCCAAAGCCTTCGATCTGGAAAAGCTCACTGACCTTGAACTCGTTGAGATGCAGGACCACGCAAATGATTGGTACGTTCGTCAGTCCCGCACCATTCTTCACCACCGAGCCATTTCCGGAAAACTCAGCAAGTCATCGGTTCATGCCAAACTCAAGTCCATGCTGACAAATGCCAAAACCATAGGAAAACGCTTGCGTGCTCTTTGGGCCCTTCACGTTACCGGTGGGATCACTCAGGAGCATGCCCTGTCCCTGCTTGATGATTCCGAACAATACGTCCGGGCCTGGACCATTCAATTTCTCGCCGAAGGAAAAAAACCTTCCGGGGCTGTAAGGGCAAAATTTTCGCAGATGGCAAAGGCGGAAACTTCACCCGTAGTCCGTCTTTACCTGGCCAGCGCCCTCCAGCGAATGCCCTACGATCAGCGCTGGAATATTCTTGAGGCCTTATCCAAATACGGGGAGGACAGGGAGGACAACAATATTCCCCGCATGCTTTGGTTGGCCTTGGAGCCCATGGTTGTCCAAAATCCGCAAAAGGCCCTGGCATTGGCCTCTTCGTCAGACCTTCCTCGCTTGCAGGAGTTCGCTCCCCGCCGACTGCTTGGNGGATTGACGGTCCACAAGTCCAACCAACGGTCGCCNTCAAAATCAAATTTAGCNAATTGGCAAAAACTGATTCAAAAAGCAGCTCAGAAATTTTCCATAAATGGCTCCGGAGAGGGTGGAGTCGTTCGCTTCGACAGCTTTCGCAACAAGACCGCTACTCGAACTCATCCGATTGGGAAGGGAGTCCCCTCAGTACTGAGTCGTAAGATGATGATAGGCGAAGACGCGAAAACACTTCTGCGGGCCACCGTCAGTCACCATCCTCACGGAGACTGGGAATTAAGGGTTAAAGTAAATGGAAAGATCATTTCCAGAGCCGAGGTGTCTTCCAAGACCGTCACCGATGAATGGCTTACCCACGAAGTGGACTTGTCTCCCTATGCAGGAAAGGAAATCAACTTGCAATTGGAGAATTATCCTACGGATTGGCGAAACGAATGGGGGTACTGGCACAAGGTTACGGTAGGTCCGGCACCCCTTGCTTCTTTCAATAAATCATCNTTAAACCAGAAGAAAAAAGTAATTTTCATTTCAGGCAAACCCAGTCACGGGTGGATGAAGCATGAACACCGGGCGGGCAACATGATTCTGGCCAAGCGGTTGAACGAGTCCGGTTTGCCTGTCGAGGCGGTGGTCTTGAAAGACNTTGGGTACCCCGAGGACGCATCCATTCTCCAGGATGCCTCCACCATCGTGATCTTTTGCACGGGCCATGGAAATCACTTGCTCAATCCCAAGCTCAGGGAATTCGACGCCCTGATGAGAAAAGGAATCGGTGTGATCATGATTCACTGGGCGACTGAAGCGGTCAGCGGAGCCCCCGGTGATAAGTTTCTCGAATGGATGGGTGGGTTCTGCGATCTCAACTGGTCGGTCAACCCTCATTGGAAACCCAATTTCAAACCGCGTATGCATCCCATCTGGAATGGCGTGCAACCGTTCAGTGTGGATGACGAATGGTATTATCACATGCGTTTCGTGGAGGATCGCAGAGGATTCACTCCCATTCTCACCGACTTGCCGCCTCCCGAAACCTTGAAGCGCCCGGACGGTCCCCGCAGTGGTAACCCAGCGGTACGCAAGGCGGTGGCCAACGGGGAGACTCAGCACGTAGCTTGGGCTTACGAGCGACCTTGGGGAGGGAGGGGGTTCGGGTTCACCGGGGGCCATAACCACGTCAGTTGGCAGGACGACAACTACCGAAAGATCATGCTCAATGCGATTCTGTGGACCGCAGGTATGGAAGTTCCCAAGGATGGCGTTCANTCGTCCACTCCCAGTGATNAGGAGATCGAATCCAATTTGGATCCGGATCCAAAGAAGAAAAGGAAATCATGAACTCCTTTTTTCGATCTTGGCTACTTTTCCTCTGGGTACCTTGTCTAGCTGAAGAACTTCGACCCAATATCCTGTTTTGCATTTCCGATGACCAGTCGTATGCCCATACCGGAGCGAACGGTGACCCCATAGTCAAGACGCCCGCTTTNGATCAGGTTTCGCGGGAAGGGATTCGCTTCACTCATGCCTTTTGCGACGCTCCAACCTGCGGTCCTTCCCGAAGCGCCATCCTTACCGGGCAATCGATCTGGCGTTTGGAGGAAGCGGGTAATATTCACAGCACCTTACCGAAAAAGTTCATCACCTACACCGAGGTCCTTGCGAATGCGGGATATTCCGTTGGCTTTACCGGCAAGGGGTGGGGGCCCGGACGCTTGGCGGTCGGCGGTCGGGATATGAATCCNGCCGGCATGGAGTTCCAGATGCGTCGACTGAAGCCTCCTTTCAAGATGATCAGAAATGCGGACTATGCCGCCAACTTCGATGATTTTTTGGCTCAGGTAAAAAAGGATCAGCCGTTTTGCTTTTGGCTGGGCACCAGCGAACCGCACCGAGGATACGAAGTGGGTGCAGGCAAGCGAACCGGCAAGGATCCGACCAAGGTGATTGTTCCGAAAATTTTCCCCGACCATCCGGTGGTGCGCAACGACATACTCGATTACTACGTCGAGATCGAGCATTTCGANAAAATGGTTGCTCGGGCCTTGAACTCCTTGGACAAAGCCGGTCAAACGGACAACACCATTGTGGTCGTGACCAGTGATCACGGGATGCCTTTTCCACGGGCCAAGGCCAGCCTTCATGACCAAGGCACTCGAGTACCCCTNGCCATTCGCTGGCCAAAGGGTATACGGGAGCCCGGCCGTGTCTTTTCCGGTCTCGTGAATCTGAGCGATCTTGCCCCTACCTTTTTGGAGGCGGCCGGCTTGGCGGTTCCAAAGATGATGAACGCAAACAGTTTGCATGATATTATCGAGAAACAGCCAAATACCACCCGTTTGACCGCCTTCATTGCCATGGAACGTCACGACGGGTGCCGCAAGGGAGGGAAGGGCTATCCGTCCCGGGCAATCCGAACCAAGGACTATATGTACATTCTCAACCACATGCCTGACCGCTGGCCGGCGGGTAACCCGGACCGTGAATTCTGCGCCCGTTACATTCCTTTNGGCGAAGTTGATTCCTCACCCACCAAGACNTTGTTGATGGATAACCGGAANAAGCCCGAATTCCAACGCTTTTACGACCTAGCTTTCGCCAAGCGACCAGCCGAGGAACTCTACGACTTGAAAAAGGATCCCGGCCAAATCAACAACCTCGCCGGCAAGCCGCAATACGCCAAGATTCAAAAGAAACTNAGCGTTCAACTTCAGCAACGCTTGAAAAAAACCAAGGATCCGAGGGCTCTCGGACTGGATGCGCCCTGGGACTACTATCCCTACTACGGTGCGATGCGGAACAAAAATTGGGCGGTCGATCCCAAGCCACTTTCTCGCGATCGCAAGTGATTGCCCAGGGACTTTTTCTGAGATTGTATTCGAATGAAAATAATTCCGTTATCCTGTTTTGCAGTTTTGTTTTCCCTTTCGAATTACGCTGCCGAGAAGACGGAAGTCTTATTCTTCAGTGGTGGAAGTGGACAGCCGGATTCCGGTCACAACGGTCGCATCAATCATCATCAACTGATTCCCAAGTTTCTCCGATCCGGCATCAAGATGACCTACACCTCGGACTTGAATCATTTGAACCCCCAAAACCTCAATCAATACGATGCGGTGGTCTTATACCGGGAATTTGGCAGTGGTCATCTGGAACAACTGCAGTCCCTGATTGATTTCGTTGGCAAAGGCGGTGGGTTGGTCGCACTTCACAACAGCTGCGCCGGTTCGCACAACAACCCAAAATTCATTGAGTTCATCGGCGGACAATTCGACCGGCATGGAAAAGGTTGGTTCACTGCAAGGCACGTCAGGGAACAGCAGGATCATCCCGTCTTGAGGAACGTTCCCGAATTTGAAGTCTTTGATGAAACTTACGTTCACAAGAATTTGAGTGAAGACCGCACCGTCCTGATGATACGGGATGAAAAAGGTCGTCCCGAACCATGGACCTGGGTTCGGAAGCATGGCAAAGGCAGGGTTTTTTATTCCGCTTATGGACATGACATCCGCGTATGGGAAAATTTTGATTTTCAGAAACTGGTTACTGCCGCCACCCTCTGGGTCGCCCGAAAACAAGAAACCCTGGACCCTCGAATTCCCAACTTCACCTATCTTCCCGATACCAATTCCTGGTTTCATAATTATGAAAAGAGACGCAATCAGCTCATCCAGCAGCAACTCAAACCAAAGGAATCTCTACACTGTATGGTTCTTCCCGATGAATTTGAACTGGATCTGGTTGCCCACGAGCCGGATATCATGAATCCGATCGATATGACCTGGGATGACCGGGGCCGGATGTTTGTCGCGGTCACCATGGATTATCCAAGAATCAAAAAGGAAGGAAGTGATCGTGTCTTACTTTGCGAAGACAAAGATGGGGATGGCGCAGCGGATTCATTTACGACTTTTGCGGAAGGATTCAGCCTTATCACTGGGATGTGTTGGGTTAATGGTGGACTGATTTTGGCCCAGGCTCCTGATATGTTTTTTGTGAAGGACACCGACGGTGATGATCAGGCCGATCTTTATCAAAAGATTAACACTGGTTGGGGCACCAAC
>NZLE01000028.1 GCA_002692605.1 Opitutia bacterium | reverse complement strand
AAAGAAAAAATTAAATGAAGAGCTGGAAGTGGTTAAGGTCATCGCCGGACAATTGCAGGACTTGAATTCGATTTTGGAAGATACCAAACAAACCCAAAGCGCTCAGACCGGCAATATGGATGAAGTTTTGAATTCATTGAAAGACGAACTGAACCAAGCCAAGGTTGAATTGGTTTTCGCCTTGGAGGAAAAAGACGTTCTTCAAGAAAAGTCTTCGGAGAAAATTCGTTCCTTGGAAATGCAATTGGAGGACACGAGAGGCAAACTTCTACAAGAGCAGGAAAACCTAGTTCTCAGTACCAATGAATCGAAAGACCTTCTTCTTGATCTAAAATCTGAGCTTGATGCCGCACGAGAGGAAATTGCCCGTATGAAGACTGCCGGCCTTGGAGAATCGGTTGAAACTCGACAAGCGGTCTCCCAATTGCAAGAGGCGTTAGGTAATATTAGGATCCTTCAGCAAAGCTTGGAAGAAGCGGAAATGTCCAATCGAGAAGTGGAGGATTTACGAGTTGATTTGGCGGAGGCAATGTCGACTCAATTGAATGAATTGCAAAAAGCGGAAGACGAAAAGATAGCCCTTAGCCAAACCATTGATGATCTGGAGACTGAAATCGCTATGCTGAGAGAAGAGGGTAAGGGCAATTCTCTTTCCAACAACAAGGCCATTGCGAGAATGCAGGAAGAGCTTACGGCTTCTCAAGCGGAAGTCTCCGCTTTGGAAGAACGCTTGGCTCAAGCGGAGGATTCGGGTCTTTCCACGCTCGTGGTTTTGGAAGATGAATTGGCCGCAGCCAAAGTCAAAAACCAAGAACTTGAAAAGGAGCTTCAGATTCAAGCCAAGGGTAAAACCAAGACGGTTGAGCTTTTGGAGAAAGAACTGACCAAGGCAATGCTCAAGCTTGATCAAATAGAATCAAGCAAGTCCGAAGGGGACTTGGAGGCTTTGATGCAAGAGAACCAAGGATTGCTCGCACAATTAAATGGTAAGGAGCAGTCCCATCTCGAAACGATTTCCTCTCTCGAATCCGAACTGAGCAAGACGTTGGAGGAGTTACGTCGGATTGAAACTAAAAACTCAAGTTTGGCCGAGCAGTATGCGACCCTGCAGTCTCAATCAAAGGATTTGGAAGCTACGAGTTTACCCGCGACTCCTGACTCCCGTGATGAGGATATGGCGCAACTTCTTGAAAAAATGAGAATTCTGGAAGAAGAAAAAGTCGCGGGCGAGATATTAATTCAAAGTTTGGAGAAGCGATTGGCTCAATCCAAACTTGAGCTAGGGAACGCTGTGAGTAAAACTCCTGAGGATGTCACGGAATCTCAATTGGTGAAAGATCTTCAAACTAAGTTGGAAAGAGCCTTGGGGCAACTGGCCGTTTTGGAAGCCGGAAGCCCTTCAGAGCAACTCGAACCCGACGTTACCGAAGAGGCGATGTCTCAATTGGAAGATGAGTTGTCGAATGCCGAACTGACCATTTCCAATTTGCAAAAAACCATTGAGGAAGATAACGCCAAGAGGAAAGAGATTCTTGCCGATTTGAAGACCGCGAATGAAAAATTGCTCGAAATCGAAAAATCCAGCATCCCATCTTCCCCCATCGAACCCTCCTTATCTCTACCCGAAGATTTTGAGCAAATCGAAGCATTGGAAAATGAATTGATGGCGGCTCGTGATCTGATCGAGGAACTGACCGAGAAAAANCTCAGCGAAGAAAACGCCAGAAAGGAATTGGAGGGTAGGCTGGTCAATGCAATGGGGAAATTAGATGGTGTGGAAAACNCCATCAGTGAATCCGGCGNNCNTCNAACTCCTTCCGATCTTCTTTCCTTAAGGCAGGCCTTGGATGAGAANGAGATGATAGTGGACCAATTGAAGGAACAACTCAGTCAGGCAATTGAAGAACTATCGCAAAAGGAAGCCGAGCTTGAGTTGGCTAAGGAGATGGATCAGATTATTGCGCCAGATAGTGACTCCGGAGATCAGGAAATCCTCGCTCTTCAAAATGAAATCGGAGATTTGAGAAAACTTCTCGAGCAAGCGAAGCAGGACGTGAAGTTGGGAGCCGAAGATCAGGATGGTATGAATGCTTTGCAAATGCAATTGCAGGATGCNGTTGCGGAGAGTCTTGAAATGCAGGCCGAATTGGAGGAGACGAAGCAAAGACTCNCTCAAATGGAATCTGCAGTTTCGCAGCCTGATTCAAGCGAGCAGTATGAAAAGGTTNTAAATGAAGCTAAAATCGCCGAATCCAATGCATTGGAGCGGATCGATCAACTAACTGCTGCCTTAAGAAATTCGGAAGAACTGAGGAAGGAGATGGAAGACTTGCTTGGTAGCGTGGGAGATATGCCATCCTCCCAATCTCAAGATGTCGCCAATAGTCCCGTCTTTCGCGAATTGCAGAATGAATTGGCAATGCTTCAGCAAGATCTTATGGTNGCGCGGGATTTGGCCGACCCGAGGGTTGGGGAGTTGCAGCAAGCCTTGAATGCAAGCCGCGAGGACAGCCAAAGGTTGAACGAGGAATTTAAAAAAGCAATGGATGATTTCGGAAATATCAAAGATCAACTTTCGAACTTGGAGGAGGAAAACACTCGATTGAGAAACGTTTCGCTTGCGCAAGCCCGTGACAACGCGGATCAGGGAATGGCCAACATGTGGAACCAAATCAATGGACTTGAGAGCAAAATTTCCGGATTATCCCTAGAACTGAATCAGAAAAACAACACGATTGAGAACTTGAGGGATCAACTTGCTCGAGCCCAAGCCGGCCCTCCCGGTCTTTCTCCTGACGTCTCGGCCCTCAGGGCACAGGTGATCCGTTTGGGTGGCGACGTGCAAGATGCTCGAGATGGAGAAACTCGTTCCAAGGCCGAAACTGCGCGCTTGCAACAGGAGCTTGCATTTGCCGGTGAGCAAATCCGTGAGTTGCAGGAAAATTTGAGACAGGCTGAGTCAATGGCTCGGGGCCTTCCATCGCGTATGCCTTCTATTGGGGCACCCATTTCGGGTTCTGCTTCGGTTGCATTGACTGCTTCCCAAATCGCAGAGTTGGAGACTTTACGCCAACAAAATCTGAATTTGCAAAACCAGTTGAAGAACATGTCGGAGATTCCTGGCAGGAACGTGCTTGATCGTCGGATTCGAGACCTGAACCAAAAGAATCTGACTGCTCAAATTCAGTTGGATCAGGAACGGGCTCGGGTCGAGGACCTAAGAAAGCAGTTGGACGAAGCTCGAGATATCAAGCGTGGAGTCTTGGAACGCGGACAGTCGGCAAACCTGAAAGTTGATCTCCTTAATGATGAGCTTAGTCAGGCCAGAGGGAAAATCCAATCTCTCGAAAATGCCCTGGTCAACGCAAGAGAAGCAATTCGTGTCCTGCAAGCGGGTGGGAGCGGCTCCAATTCAATTCCCGTTTCCTTATCCGGGTCCGGGTCTTTGAGCGTGGACCGCGATTCCTTTCTTCGTTCACCACCTCAATCTCGAGTTCTCCCCACCCGGACTTTCCGTCCTTCAGGGATCGGAACTCCTTCGTCGAGCAATGCTATGCCAACAATCAGTCAACCACGAACCTTCAATCCATTAACCGCGGGTAGGCAAGGCGATGCAAGTGTACAAAACGTTCCATCGGGGGATTCATCGGTTCAATTGAAGGCAGAGGTGCAATTCCTAAACAACAAAAGAAGACCGGCGGGCTTCACGGAATTCTTTCTTGTCGAACAAAGCCTCGATTCCATCCTCCGGAATTCCATGGTGCGTATTCCACGAAACGAAGGAATCGAATCCTATGCCGAGCTTTGGGCTCGCGCTATTCAAAGAGGTTACCGGTTTCCCGGAGTTGCCGCATCAATTCGTAATTCACTAGCACGTTCGAGCTTAACCCGCCTGAAAACGAACTCCGTTGGCGAGGCGAACTTGGATAATTTGAAATCAGGCAGTTATTATGTTGTCGGAGCTTCCACTCTTGGGCAAGTCGGTGTCGTCTGGTCCAAGCCTGTTACTCTCCAAAACGGAGAAAATACTGTGAAACTAGATCTCAGAGATGCGGCTTGGGCAGAGTGAATGACTACCCTCTAGTTATCATAGGCAAACTCTGATAAGATTTTCCGCTGAGGAATACTTAACCTATTGTAGAGGGCTGAAATCACTCCCAGTGACACTCGCTCTAAAGGAGTTGGATTTTTAAAGACAAAGAATATTGCCGTTTGGAGATATTATCCCGATGCAACAATATTTTAGTTCCTGTAAAAAAACTCGAAACCTTACTTGAACTGACTTACGATCCGAAGGTATCTTGACGCCTCCAAGTCTCCTGCTCGAACCGCTTGCTCAAACCATTGGCTCGCTTGCTTATAGTCAACCTCCACTCCTTGTCCGAGAAAGTGTAAAATACCCAAATATCTCAGAGCTTCGGGATGGTTGCTTTCGGCCGCTTTTTCGAACCATTTTCTGGCATCCTTGAACTGATCCTTTTTGTAACTGATTTTCCCTAATTCAGCCAAGGCTTCATCTTCCCCATCCCCAGCTGCTTTTTCAAGTACTGCGATGGAACTTTCGGTCTCCCCATTCAAAGCTATGTTTTGTTTGGCCACTTTTACGGGTGACTCGACCTCATCGTTTTCATTTGGCTGAAAATAATTGATCTCAAATTCGTCCAGTTCCGGGGATTGCGCGGGTGTGACTAATGCAGTTTCGTTTGATTTGTTGGCATCGCTCTTGTCGGGGGGGAGGACGGACTTCCCGGCAGCCGAGGTGATGGAGCGGTTTTCCTTCGTCGCTTTGTAGGAGGCGGGTTGATTGGGGACACGGGTAAGCAGGTTTTCATATCTGCGGAGTTGAAGAGCTGCTTCCGCAGAGCCATGAATGGAGGCTCTTCTTAGCCATTGTACGGCTAAGTCCAAGTTTTTATCGGTACCTTCGCCGAGTGCGTATTTCATTCCCAAGGTGAGTTGAGCCATGGTGAGCTCTCTTACTGCGGCGGCTTGAATCCAACGAATTGAGAAGTCGTCATTTTGATCAACACCATCTCCGACCGAATACGCCATTCCCAAGTAGAACATCCCCAGCGGCACCTTGTTGCGGGCAGAAAGGGAACACCATTTGAGAGCCAGTTTGGAGTTTTTGGCAACCCCTATTCCAGTAAAGTAAATCATGCCCAAAGTTGCTTGAGCAGTGGCAAAACCCATCTCGGCGGATTCTTCGATGTGGCGCAGAGCTTTCGGAACGTTAATGGGTGGATTGTCGATTTCCATCATTCCCAAACAATACAGGGCCAGGGGGTCCTTGCCTTTTACCAAAATCCGAAGATTCGAATGGAGGTAAGCTTCGTCATATAGAAACCTACCCTTTTCAACTTTCCCCTTTTCCAATTCGATGGCAGCCAAGACGGCCAATCCTAATGCCCCTTCTTTTTCGGCGGCAATGCTTGCCCATCTTTTTGCCTCTTGCATATCAACGGTCAATCCTCGCTCACCATGCTTATGGAAAAGAGCAAGCGCTCCCTGATAATGAGAGTCTCCGTTGAGGGCTTTGGTTTGAATGGATGACAAAGACTCATCTAGGATAGATGAGGCGCCATTAACAAAAATGACAAAAGGCTGTGAGTAAAAGATCCATCCGATAAACAGTAACTTTCGGAAGGATCGAGAAGGGCAATAACTCATGGACTTTTGGTTAACTCTCATTATTGAGTAATTTGTGAAAGAATCCCATGAATGGAATGGCGAGGGCAAGACTAATTTGGAGGAATCCTAATCCCTGCAAACGATGACTTTCAAGGTTTGCCCAAGGTGTGACTTCGAGTGGCATGATGAAGATGGAGAAGTTTGTCCCGTATGTAGGAAGGGAAAAGTTTCAGATCTCGAGAAAAGGGAAAAAGAGGAGGCTCCAATGGGGGGGTTCTTCATTTCCGCAGAGAAATCATCAAAGACAAAAAGGTGTTTGCAGGCTTTGGGCTTCGTCACTCTGGTTTACTTACTTGCCCAATACGTCTTTAAGTAGGCAAACTTGCTTAGTTGCGTTGGTTGTCCTTCTCGTCAATTGGGTTGGGCATAAATGGCTTTTCGAAGGCCTCTTGGAAATTGTAACCGCCCTCGAAATCTTCAAGAGTGTCGTTTTCGGTGCGGCCAAGAATTCCGTGTTCAACCAAATTAAAAACGATATCTCCAAAATCTCTGCATTTTCTTACATTCCAATGATTCATGAGAGTAAGGGTCATCGGACCAAAACGATCCAAGGCATAGTCCCTAATTCCCTCAAGCAGTTCAACCCCTGAAACGTGACCTTTGTTCTTGAGTTTTTTCTGGTCGAGGGACTTGAGAGTATGATCCAAGGCCTCACGAATGAAAAAATAGGCTCCTTTACCGTATCGTTTGTCCTTTTGGTGAATCTCCTTGATGACGTCTGGAAAGTTCTTGTCGCTCATTACTCCTTGATTAGTGTAAGGATGTTCTTTTAGTGCCTCTCAATTCTGCCTTCAATCATCAAATTACATGAAAGTTTCTTATTCTTTGGCCAAAGGGCGAGCATCTTCNCATTGCATCACTTGGACGTACCGAAAGAAGCGGCACCGAAAATATTTCCGAAGTCGCATTGATGCCTTGAAGTTTCGAAATGAAAAAGAGCAGGAGCTTGGCATTCGCGACCGACATGAGATTGAAAATGAGATTATCTTTTGGGCTCTTAGTGAGATCAAGGAGAGATTGGATGGAATTGAGGACAGGATTGGCAAGTTGGAGTCAAGCTTTTTGGAACAGGGCGAGCATCTGAAGGCCATGCGCAAGCCTCCGGCGCCGAAAGTTTTGAGAGTTGCCGAAGCAGCCAAGGTCCTAAGGGTTTCATCAAGGAAGTTGTATTACCTCTTGGATAAAGGTGTCTTCAAACGATACAAGTTGCCGCACACCCGTACGACGTTCATAAAATTGGAGGAGGTTGAAAAGGCTTTGGGGGCGGAGGACGTAAGCGAACTTCTTGTATGAGCATAAAATCTTTCGCTTCCGGAAAATTAGTTTTGCGCCCGCGATGGGAAATATGTGATAAGANTTTTCAACACTTTAAACAATGAGTAAAAAATTTCCAAGTGGAGTTATTACCGGAGATGGAGTTCAAGCCATCTTCGATGATGCGCAAGAGAACGAATATGCCTTGCCGGCAGTGAATGTNGTGGGAACGAATTCAGTCAATGCGGTTATGGAAACCGCCGCTGAAGTTAATTCACCTGTGATGATTCAGTTTTCGAACGGAGGTGGCATCTTTTTCGCCGGCAAAAGTCTTTCGAATGAAGGACAGAAGGCTGCCATTGCGGGATCCGTATCCGGAGCTATGCACGTACATGCTTTGGCTGAACATTATGGCGTTCCGGTCATCTTGCACACCGATCATGCGGCTAGGAAGCTTTTGCCTTGGGTTGATGGCATGCTGGATGCTGGAGAAAAGTTTCATGAGCGCGAAGGTAAGGCTCTTTACAGTTCCCACATGTTGGACCTCTCGGAGGAGCCAATTGACGACAATCTTTCCACATGCAAAGAGTACTTCAAGAGAATGAATGCAATGGGCATGACCGTTGAGATCGAGCTTGGAGTTACCGGCGGTGAAGAGGATGGTGTGGACAACACCGATATTGATACGGATCGTCTTTACACCCAGCCCGAAGAAGTCAATCAGGCTTATGAAACCTTATCCGAAGTCAGTAACCGTTTTACNGTGGCTGCTGCGTTTGGAAACGTGCACGGAGTTTACAAGCCGGGAAACGTCGAACTAACCCCCAAAATTCTTCTCAATTCCCAAGAATTCATCAAAGAGAAACATGGCTTGAGCGGTAAGCCGATCCATTTCGTTTTTCATGGCGGTTCGGGTTCCTCTCGCGAACAAATTCGTGAAGCAATCGGCTACGGAGTCGTGAAAATGAATTTGGATACGGATATGCAATGGGCTTACTGGGATGGTGTTCATGATTATTACAAGGAGAACAAGGATTATCTCCATGCCCAACTCGGAAATCCCGAAGGGGAAGACAAACCCAATAAGAAATATTATGATCCGCGAACCTGGNTACGGTCCGGAGAACAGGCTTTTGTCAATCGTTTGAAACGCTCCTTCGAAGATTTGAACTGCATCGGCAGAAACGCTTCCTAAAAGCCATTCCCATACCTNGTGATCAATGGTNAGCCATTGATATTCTGTCTTGGTTTTGTTCCGTGTGTTACCTAAAAGTGCGTTTAGAGCATTTAAGTATTTACAAGGAACGGCTCTCGATATAACCTCATGGAATGGATGGACAAAATCAAGACTCTCTGCCCAAAAGGGTCGTAAGAACAATTACCTTAACCCAAGAGGATTTGTCTCTTTTGGACGGAATAGAAAGAATGATGTCTAAAACCGGTCAGCGAATAAAAACCGATTCCAAGCTGATTCGAGCGGCAATTCAGATTGCTCATAAGTCCATCAACGGCGAGAACTGCGATCTCATGGAAGTGGCCGAGAAAGTGGTTCGGGAAGATGGTCGGACGATGAGTAAGCTTCTTGAAAAATCCAAAAGGCAAGCAGGATAACTTACCCGAACAATTGCCTGATTACCTCCTCAGGACTAGCTGCCGATTTCATGCAGACGTTGTTCACGCAGACCGTAAACTGATCAACCTCATTCTTTGCTTCTAGGAAAATCGGTCGATAAGGAAATTCGGCGAGAATTTGAGAAAGACCGCTGATTTCGCTTGCAGGACATTGGATACGGATTAATCCAACCGTCGCCTCCGTGATGCAGCATAATGCATGGGAAATCCCATCGGAGGCTTTCATCACGAGTTTGGGATAGGCCGCCTTCGCCTCCGTAAATTCCTTCTCCCATTTTTGTTTTCCGGTAAGGACGTGAAGGGTTGAGAAGATTCGCAAGAGGGAAGAATTACCCGATGGTGTGGCGTTGTCGAACCAATGCTTTTTTCTGCAAGGGGGGGGGCTCTTCATTTTCTTAGGGGAAAGAAAGAATCCCGGTATTCCCTCGTCTCGAAATTTCATCGTTAGGGATTCGACGAGCCTTTCCGCTCTTTCAAGGTAGACCGTGGCGCTTCCATGATCGATTGATTCGGATACCGAACACAGTTGAAGAAGGGCTTCCGCCCAAAAAGCGTAATCATCAAGGAAAAGCGGGGGCTCGTCTTCCCCCGATTGTTCTGCGAATGCCTGTTCCATGAAAGTGGAGGCAATCCAACCTTCCAAGGCTACGGCATGCTTGAGCCAATCACGGTTGTCAAAGGCAATCGATGCATCTACCAATGCCCGGACCATTAGGGCATTCCATCCGAGAATTCTTTTCGGATCGGTTGCACCTTTGGAATACGCCTCGGAAAAGGGAATCAATTTGCTTAGAGCTTCCATTTGCCGAGAGAGCGGGAGGCTCTCCGATGCGATCAGGTGGGGCAAATAGGCATTTTGATCGGCTCCCTCCAAAGGTTTCCACTGGCTGATCATATCTTTTTCATCTCCTTCGTCGAGTATCCGTAGGAGTTCCTCTTTCGACCAAAGGTACTGAGCGCCTTCGAACTGATTGACTTCGGATGAGATGGATGAGCCAAACCCTTGTTCCGGACTTCCCAAATTAGTGAAAGCCCATCGGATTGTCTTTTCGACCGTGTATTTGAAGAGGGGGTTCCGTCTCTTACGATATCCCTTTGAATAGGAGGAAATGAGCAAGGCATTGTCAGCAAGCATCTTTTCGAAATGAGGGCTTTGCCAAGCATCGTCCACGCAATACCTAAAGAAACCTCCATTTACATGATCAAAAAGGGTCCCTGAAGCCATTTTCTCGAGAGTGGTTTGTACGCTTCGATCAATGGTTTTCTCGAAAGTCGGATTCTTTCTCACGGATTGAGATTCTTGGATAGCCAAAAGAAAATCGATCTTCGTGGAGCTAGGAAATTTGGGAGCGGGAGTGAAGCCTCCGTTTTTGTCATCGTGCTTTGAGCATAGAACTTGCGATGCTTTCAAAAGGAGATTCGACTTCCAAGAGTCGGTGTTGGAAATCTCCGCGTCATTGGCATGGCGAAGATTTCGAATGACGTGATCGGCGTTCTCGGTGAACTCCATTCTGGATTTTTTGAAATGCGTTGCAATGCGCATCAGAACTTGAGGCCAGGGCGCCAAACCTCGTCCGACGTCTTCCTTGGGGAAGTAGGTCCCCCCCCAAAAAGGGTGACCGTTAGGAAGACAAAATGCGTTGAGTGGCCATCCTGCCGACTGGTTGAACATGCGAATGGCTTCCATGTAAATCAGATCGAGATCGGGTCGTTCTTCCCGATCCACTAGGACGCAGGTAAAATGCCTATTCATGATGGATGAGACATATTCGTCCTCAAAGCATTCGCGCGACATGACCTGACACCAATGGCAGGAGGAATAACCGATCGAAACCAAAACAGGGAGATCCCTTTTTTTGGCGAGATCAAAGGAGTTTTCGGCATAAGGTAACCAAGCAACCTTTTGGTGGGCACGTTGTCTAAGATAAAGACTTTTTTCTCCTGACAGTTGATTATGCATGGGAAACAATCATTTTTCATATTTTATCCTTATTCCCAAGCTCGAATGAATCTACGCTGATTTTCCCGTTGTCGGATTTGCCCTCTAAGTTTACGGATTAAGTATGCCGGAAATTCGTATATTGGCCGATCGAGTGGCAAACCAAATTGCTGCAGGTGAAGTGGTTGAACGTCCGGCTTCGGTGGCGAAGGAATTGATCGAGAACAGCATTGATTCCGGCGCGGGGAAAATAGAAGTGGAGTTTAGAAATGGGGGTAAATCCTATCTGCGGGTGGAGGACGATGGATGCGGTATGAGCCCTGACCAAGCTCTCATGAGCTTGGAACGTCATGCCACCAGTAAAATTAGAAAAGCTTCCGATCTTAACGAGGTACAGACTTTTGGGTTCCGGGGTGAAGCCTTGCCTTCCATTTCCAGCGTTAGCCGTTTCACTCTGCGAACTCGAGCGCAAAAGAATTCGGAGGGAAATGAGATTTTGATGAACGGGGGCAAGTTGATCCATGTGAAAGAATGCGGTATGCCAATCGGTACGAGGATCGAGGTGTCGCATTTGTTCAATTCCGTGCCAGTTCGTAGAAAATTTCTGAAAACGGAAGCAACCGAGTCCACTCATTTGACCCACTTGACCAAACTTTACGCATTGGCTCACCCAAACGTTACTTTCTCTTTGTCGGAGGGTGGTCGGACTTTATTCAGGTCGCCCAGTTGCGAGGAGTTTGGGGATCGAGTTCGAGAGATTTTCGGTAAGAGTTTGGCGGAAACTCTTGTTCCGATTGAGGCAAATGAGAAAGGCATGGGTTT
The DNA here is from genome assembly GCA_002692605.1 of Opitutia bacterium. Classification (GTDB taxonomy): domain Bacteria; phylum Verrucomicrobiota; class Verrucomicrobiia; order Opitutales; family Seribacteraceae; genus Seribacter. Next base: position 9,091 of record NZLE01000028.1, on the reverse strand, counting down.
GAGCGGTCTGGTAGGAAAGCCCGGATACAGTCGTCCAACGCGCAAGGAAATGATTTTTTTCGTCAACCGCAGACCCGTCGATTGCAAAGCCATTTCTTATGCGGTTCTTGAGGCTTACCATACCTTTGCTCCAAAAGGTCGCTTCCCTCCTGCGATTTTGTTTGTATCGATCGATCCGAGTCTAGTGGACGTGAACGTCCATCCCGCCAAAAGGGAAATCCGATTTAGGGATGAAGCTCGGATACGAAAATTCGTGGTTCAAAGCCTTTTGAGGCGAAACCAAGAGTTGTCGGGGAAAACCGAAATGGAATGCCCAACCATTGAGTTTGAGAAGGATCCATCAAGTGAAAGGATGGTGCCGAGTATCGATCCTCAAGCCCTTGAAATGTATGGTTTAGATCAGAGCCCTAAAACGAGTCCTTCTTCAAGCTTGGAACTTGTCCGTTCCATGGAATCCAACGACCGTCGGGCGAAGGATGCGGCTGTAGCGAAGGATCTGGCGACTCGTAAAACAGTCGGTGGAAGAGGGGATGGCGAAGCACAATGGCGGTTTCTCGATCGGCCCTACGGCGATTTGGCCATTTTTTCGACGCCTCAAGGAATGGTCGGCATGCAGACTCGGGCTGCTTACGAAAGAGTCAGGTTCGAGCAACTTGAAGATGCCTTGGAGAAGAAAGCCTCTTCGGATTCGCAATCCTTGTTGTTATCGGAATCGTTGGAATTGGATGGGATTGACCGAGAGAACCTGGAGGCGGGCCTGGATGATCTCCGAGATTTGGGCTTTGCTTTGGAGGAGTTCGGCAGAAATTTCTTTCGGCTGGAGGGTTGCCCAAGTTGGATGGACAAGGAGCATGCCGGAAAATTCCTCAAAGATTTCCTGGAAGTCGCTCGAGAAGAGGGGGGTGGCATTCGTACCGAAGCGTTTGCCAAGGAAGCTTTGGTGAGACTTTCTTCAGCGCCGAATTCGACTCCGCAAGGGTTTTCCGATGATGAGGTCATTAGGCTTGCCCAGCAGCTTCTTTCCTGCCGAAATCCCTACACTTGCCCAAAAGGAAAACCCACCTATTTCGAAATTCCATTTCGTGATTTTGAGACTCGATTTAAAAGAAAACTTTGACTTATATAAATGAAATAAGAACCCACTAAAACCCATTATGAAAAAGACTAATCCTCTCTGCTTTGTTTTAATCCTTGCCTCTGTATTTTCCCTAAGTTGTTGCAGTGTGAGCGAAGTTGCTCAAAAGACCAAAAAGGGATTTCTCGATGGCTCATCCTACGTAGTCGATAAAAGTAAGAAGGCCTATGGAAAAAGCAAAAATGTCCTTGGTCTCGGAAAATCAAAAAAAATCACCGTAACGCCCATGACTGTAGAAAAAAAACTTTTTGGGAAGATGCCCAATGGAGACCAAGTAAGTATTTACACGCTCACCAACGCAAATAAGATGCAAGTGTCACTCTTGAACTATGGGGGGACGGTCAAGGACATCCTAGTCCCGGATCGCAACGGAAAGTTCGCCAACGTTTCTCTGGGTTTTAATACCGTGGAGGAGTATATGGAAAAAAGTCCGTATTTCGGTTGTATCACCGGTCGGTATGCAAACCGCATTAAGGATGGTCAATTCACTTTGGATGGTAAAAGCTATCAATTGGCAAAGAACAATGGCCCCAACCATCTCCATGGAGGCGAGCTTGGGTTCGATAAAAGAATTTGGGATGCCAAAATTTCGGATGTAGGCACAGGGATTGTGTTTACCCGCACCAGTCCTGATGGAGAGGAAGGTTATCCGGGGAATCTTCGTTGCACGGTCACCTACACGCTTACCGATGAAAACGAATTGAAGGTTGAATATGAGGCAACTTGTGACCAGGCAACCGTGCTGAATCTAACCAACCACACATACTTCAACTTGGCCGGCGAAGGCTCCGCAACCATCCTCAATCATGAACTTACTTTGCCGGGAGCTCATTTTGTGGCGACGGACGAAACCAATATACCCACGGGAGTCGAAAAAGTTGATGGAACTCCGATGGATTTCAGGAAAGCCACTGCCATTGGCAAGAGAATTGAAAACAAGCATATGCAGCTTAAGGTAGGTAAGGGTTATGACCACACTTGGTTAGTTCCATCAACGGGAGAAGAGCTAAGCTTGGCAGCTATTTTGCGTGACCCCGCTTCTGGTCGGGTTCTTGAGATACGCACCGATCAACCGGGTATTCAGTTGTACACGGGGAACTATCTGGATGGCACCTTGGTGGGGCATGGAGGAAAGCGCTACGCCTTCAGATCAGGACTTTGTCTGGAAACTCAAGTCTATCCCGACAGCCCTAATCATCAAGGGGAAGATGGGTGGCGTTCCTGTGTGTTGCGCCCTGGAGAAACCTATCGGCACCTGACCGTGCACAAGTTCACAGTGGATTGATTATTTTTGAGATATTCTCGCCAAAAAGAGGCTTTTCGTTAGTTTTGGCATGATGTGTGCCTAATTGGCAAAGGCACCTGACTGAAACGAACTAATGATTACTGATACGGCGTCCACTTCACTGTCCGAAAGCGAAAATGCAGACTCTTCCCAACTTGTGGAAGAGATGAAGGAATCAATTCGGAGACAACTTCGCCTTACTCTTGCAAGGCACTTGGACAACGCTACTCCGAGAGAGCTTTGGATGGCGACTTGTTTGGCTGTGCGCGAAAAAATCATCGATCGCTTCATCGAAACCCAATCGGCCCACAACGAACGGGATGCAAGAAGAGTCTACTATCTCAGTCTGGAGTACCTCATGGGAAGGCTTCTTAATTCGAATCTTTGCAATTCCGGTTTGAGAGAAGCCGTTTCATCCGCTCTTGGCGACTTGGGTTTTGATTTGGAAACCTTGTGCGAAGAAGAGCATGATATGGGTTTGGGAAATGGAGGCCTGGGGCGCTTGGCTGCCTGTTTTCTCGATTCCATGGCAACCATGGATTTGCCCGCCATTGGTTACGGCATACACTACCAGTTCGGTTTGTTTCGCCAAGAATTTGACAATGGACGACAAATTGAATTGCCCGACGATTGGTTAAAATACGGAAACCCCTGGGAAATCGTTCGTCCGCAATACGCCCAAAGGGTCAGTCTTTACGGGCGAGTCGAGCATGCCTATGACGATCTGGGAGACTACCAACCCAGATGGGTGGAAGCAAAATACGTCGAAGGAATTCCCTATGACTTGGCCATTGTCGGATACGGAGCCTCGACGGTTAATTTTCTCAGGTTGTGGGAAGCCAAGGCATCGGAAGAACTGGATTTGAAAACCTTTAATCAAGGAGGTTACGTGGAAGCGGTTCGTGAAAAAGCCATGGGGGAGAGCATTTCCAAAGTGCTCTACCCCAATGACGAAACCGAAAACGGTAAGGAACTGCGGCTTGTCCAGCAGTATTTTTTCGTGGCCTGCTCGATACAGGATATGATGGCCCGTTTTCTAAGGTTGCATGACGACTGGGAAGAATTTCCAGACAAGGTGGTGGTTCAGTTGAATGATACGCATCCTGCGGTTGCGGTGCTCGAATTGATGCGTATCTTTCTGGATGAGAAAAAGTTGGGCTGGGAGAAGTCATGGAACCTAGTCAGGAGAACTTTTGCGTACACCAACCACACCTTGCTCCCGGAAGCCTTGGAAACTTGGGGCGAAGCCCTATTTGAGCATGTTTTGCCCAGGCATATGCAAATTGTTCGAGAAATCAATCGCCGTTTCGTAGAAGAGGAACTTGCTTCGAAATGGCCCGGTGACCATGAGAAAATCCAAAATATGTCCATCGTCGAGGGTGGTCAGGTCCGAATGGCTTATCTTTCGGTAGTAGGCAGTCATTCTGTCAATGGTGTTGCGGCCCTGCACACCAAGTTGCTGAAAGGCAAGTTGATGAAGGATTTTGCGGATCTTTATCCTGAGAAATTCAACAACAAGACGAATGGAATTACGCCTAGGAGATGGCTCTTGGGTTGCAACCCTGAGCTTGCCAAGTTGATAGATTCGGTAGTTGGACCGGAATGGGTAACCAACCTTAATTTGCTTAGAGGATTGGAGAAGGTTGCGGATGACGCTTCCTTCCAGGAGGAATTCATGAAGATCAAGCAGGGGAACAAGGGGGTTCTCGCTCACATGTTGGAAAGCGAAATGGGTTTGACCGTGGATCCCTCTGCAATCTTCGATTCCCAAATCAAGCGCCTCCACGAATACAAGAGGCAGCATTTGAATCTCTTGCACATTCTGACTCTTTATCGAAGGCTGCTGCACGACCCTGACCTTCCCATCTGTCCCAGAGTCTTTATTTTTGGGGCAAAGGCGGCACCGGGCTATCATTTGGCAAAAGTGATCATACATGCGATCAATCTGGTTGCTCGAAAAATCAACAAGGATGAGCGAATTAAGGGAAAACTCAAAGTGGCATACTGGCCGAATTATGGAGTTTCCTCCGCCGAGCGCATCATTCCCGCCAGTGATTTGTCGGAGCAGATTTCCACAGCGGGGAAAGAGGCCTCGGGCACTGGAAATATGAAATTTGCCTTGAACGGAGCCTTAACTATCGGAACTTTGGACGGAGCAAACGTGGAGATCAAAGAGGAGGTGGGAGATGAGAACATTTTCATTTTCGGTGAGACTGTGGAAGGGATTGAGACATTGCGCGCTTCCGGATATGACCCGAGTGACTATTACCACCAAGATGAGGAGTTGAAGGGGGTGCTGGATTGGCTCGGTTCCGATTACTTTTCTCCGGGAGAGGGCAAGGTTCTGCAAGATTTGCCGCGTAGTCTTCTAGAATGGGGAGATCCTTTTTTCGTTTTGGCTGATTTTCGGGCCTATGTGGAGGCTCAGGAAAAGGCTAACATGGCTTATTCGGATCCAAAGAAATGGTCATCCATGGCCATTCGAAACGTTGCCGGATCCGGTAAGTTCTCATCGGATCGTACGATTTTGCAATACGCCGAAGAGATTTGGAAGTTGGAACGCACTCGACCGTCGTCCTAATCCACATGAGAATTAATCGGAACCTGATCCTTGCTTTTCTCATCTGGATTGGGAATTTACACGGGTCCGACGTTCCTTTTACTTCGGGAGAAAGATTGGAGTATTCCCTCAAGTGGGGCTTTATCCCGGTTGGATCCGCCGTGATGGAGGTTTTGCCAACCCGAAAGAAGCAGGGGAAGAACCTCCAGGTAATAAGATTTTCCGTGCGAACCAACGATTTCGCGGATGCGTTTTACAAGGTTCGAACGGTTGTTGAAAGCGAGGTTTCGGAAGACTTTTCAAAATCTTATTTTTACAGCAAGACTCAACGAGAGGGTAAGACGAAAAGGGATGTGAAAGTGCGTTTCGATTATCAAAGGCGAGTGGCTGAATACGTTGAGAACAATGGTGAGTCGAGAACCGTGGAAATTCAGGATCCCGTTTTTGACCCTTTGGCGATTGCATATTTTTTCAGGCTTAATCCGATAGGCGAGAATTCACAAAGGGTCTTGCCGACCTGTGATGGCAAGAGATTTATGCAAATCGTCGTTCGCACGGGTCCCTATGATCGCATGACCGTTCCGGCGGGTAAGTTCAAGGTGGTGGGTACAACTCCGGAAATGAAAAATTTGAGTGGTGTCTTTAAAAAGAGTCCGGACGGAATCTTACGGGTATGGTATTCGGCGGACAATCGAAGGCTGCCCGTGAAGATTAGCAGTAAGGTGGTGGTGGGGAGTTTTACCGCGAGCTTGGTCAAAACAAGCGGTTTCGTTTCAGGTGGGGGTTAGGAATCACTCTTCTTCACCATTCTGCATAAGCTCAACAAATGATCTTAGCGCAGGTGTGAGAATACGATTTTTCTTATGAATGACGGCGAGGGGACGATTGTGAATCCCGCCCTCCAGTTTGTAGATGATCAACTGATTGCGTTCCGATTCGGTAATCACGGTGCTTGCGGGTAGAATGGCAATGCCGGCATTGATTTCAATCGCTCTTTTGACCGTTTCAACATTGTCGAATTCCATAACCACTTGGACCTCAACTCCTGCTTTTGCAAGGATTTCATCCGTGGCTTTGCGGGTGGGTATATCTCTTTCAAACGCGACGAATTCAACGCCGCTCAGGTCATTCATGGAAATCGATCGCTTCTTCGTGAGTCTGTGCTCAGGACTCATTACGATGATCAGTTCGTCATTTGCAAACGGAATTATGGTCAAATCCTTGTGTGGAGGAGGAAAGGCAACCAAACCAAGATCGGCGTTTCCGTGAAGAACATCTTCATAAACCAGATTGGCTCGGCGGTATTCCACGCGGGCATTGACCGAAGGAAACTGCTTGATGAAGGATTTCAGGTAAGGGGGCAATTCATGAAGGCCGATACTATTAACGGTGGAAATTTGGATCGTACCGCTCACGATGTTGCGCATTTCTTGGATTTCACAATTCAGTTTCTCATAGAGATCCAGAATTTCCTTGAAAGTCGAGTAGAGAGCTGTCCCTTGTGGCGTTAAGCGGAATTTCTTTTGGTTCCTGTCAATGATCAGCATGTCGTAATGAGCTTCCATCGCCTTCAACTGCTGGCTCACCGCAGACTGAGTGACTTCGTTCAAACGAGCTGCTTTGGAAAAACTTTTAGTCTCGACCAAATCACAGAAGGTTTTGAAATTCTGAATGTGCATATACACATTNATATAANCTGTACTTATTTCAGGCAAATTTATTATTCAAACAACTTATGATCAAAGAAGAGGAATTTNTAATCAACCTAAGTGAGGTCCGGCGGAAAATTGAGATTGCCTGTNCCAAGGAAGGAAGGAAATCCAGTGAAATCACTCTTTTACCTGTTACGAAAAATTGGCCGGTCGATGNGGTTCGCTATTGTAAGAATTCCATGATTGCTAAAGTCGGGGAAAACAGGGTNCAGGAGGCGGTTTCCAAGATGGATTTAATCGAAGGCGTGGAGTGGGAATTGATCGGACATCTGCAAAGCAACAAGGCAAAGCATGTCGTTGGTCGATTTGCCCGTGTCCAAACCGTTGATTCCTTGAAACTACTCAAGAGACTTGACCATGCCTCACGAGCATTGGGAATAAAGATGCCAATCCTTCTCCAAGTGAACGCGGGAGAGGATCCGGCTAAATTTGGAGTGAGCGTGGAAGAAACTCCCGGTTTGCTTTTGCAAGCTTTGGAATGCGAGGGATTGCAGGTCGATGGTTTTATGACCATTGCCCCCTTTGCCCCTGATGATCAAACGGTTGCATCCAAATCATTTTGCAGACTCAGGAATTTGCGTGATAGAATGAAATCCGAAAGCGGTCTTCCTCTCAAAGTTCTTTCCATGGGCATGTCCGGAGACCTCGAGCAAGCGGTCGCGGAGGGAAGTACCATGATCCGCGTTGGTTCGTCCTTGTTCGGCAACCGAACGCCCTAAGAAAGTTTTCCTTTAAGAAAACTTGCTCCGATGGATGGAAGGCGCGAAGATATCCTAATGGAAATGATTGGGAATAATTCGCCAACCAAGACAAAGTGGAACGCTTTGCTTCATTTGCTTGACGACGAATCACCAGTGGTACGGAAAGCCATCATTGGCGAATGCGAAACCCATCCCGTGGAGGCCAAGGAATTTCTCGAATCGATTTCTCAGGGAGATGACCCCCTTTTGGCAAGACACGCTCAGGAATTGGTGAGAGCTCTTGGTTGGATTGACGGGGTGGGAGACTTCGTCCGATTCATTCGCTCGCAGAGGTATGAACTGGAAACCGGCTGGTTCCTCTTGGATAGAACGGTCTATCCGAGCTTCCAATCGTCCTCCTCCACCTTGTTCATGGACAAAGTTGCTCGGCGGAGCAGGGAATTGCTTACACCGCCCATGAGCTCAAGACAAAGCTGTTCGGTGCTTAACCGAGTTCTTTTTCACGAATATGGATTTCGTGGAGCGGGTAAGAACTTTGAAAATCCTGAAAACAGTTTTTTGCATAGGGTCATTGATAGGCGGCAAGGTCTGCCTATCACCTTATGCGTGCTTTACATACTCATCGCTCGAAGAATAGGTCTTGATCTTGAGCCCATCGGATTGCCGGGTCGTTTCATGGTAGGTTGCTTCGAAGACGAACGCCCGTTCTACGTGGATGCGTGGGCGGGTGGAAAAATTTTGGAAGTAGAGCAGATGGAGAATTATTTGGAACACTCCTCGGTTGAGAATTCCGGGTCCGCGCTTTTGCCGGTGACCGTGGCCGAAACTTTGGCGAGAGGATGTCGCAACCTTTCCTTTCATTACATTCAGGCGGAGGACTTGAAAAGGTCCAAAATGTTCGGTTCTTTTGTGGACGAGTTCGAGCGAGTTCGTCGCATTGCCACCAATGCCTGAATTCCGATAACCCTTTTCGAGTTTGAGGAGTTTTTCTGCAGATGAGGTGGGGTTGGCCGTTTTGGGTTGGCCGATCAATCATTCGATTAGCCCATACCTTCACAATGAAGCATTGAGCGAACTTCGTGGTCGGGACTCACGATTTGACGGATGGTCTTACGAAAGACTTGAAGTTCGAGCTGAAGAACTGCCAACCTTGCTCCCCCAACTTGGGCAACGTGGTTATCGGGGTCTGAACTTGACCATCCCTCACAAAGTAGAGGTCATTCCTCACTTAATGGATATAGATCCTGAGGCCGAAGTAATGGGTGCAGTCAATACCTTGCAATGGTTGGATGGCGGATGGAAAGGTTTCAATACCGATGGTTACGGTTTGCAGAGGGCTCTGGAAACGGTCTTCGAGCTGCAGTTGAAATCCTGCGCGGTATTGATTTTAGGCGCTGGAGGAGCGGCGAGAGCCGCAGCCGCTCGCTGTTTGGCGGAAGGTTGTCCCGAGGTTTGTATTACAAACCGTTCGCCCTCACGTCTTAGTTCCTTGGTCGAGGACTTGAGAAAACAATTTCCAAATTCCAGTTTGAGAAGTTTTCCTCCGGAAGCCATGCCCACCCAAATTCTGGATTTCCCGGAGCTTATCATCATTAACGCAACCTCGTTGGGGCTTCAGTCAAAAGACCCTGCTCCGATTGATCTCACCTTGCATGAGTGGCGTCCTCATACCCGGGTGTACGATATGATATACAACCC